>DAHZDR010000141.1 GCA_027403435.1 Deltaproteobacteria bacterium | reverse complement strand
CGCTTGTACTTCTTGCCCGAACCGCAGGGGCAGGGATCGTTGCGGCCAACCTTGTCGGTTTCGCGCTTGACGGTGGCGGCGTCCTGATCGACGGGCTGGTCGCCGTGGCTCATCACGACCTTTTGCGGACGCGGCTGCTGTTCCTCGATCTGGCGCACATCCTGCTCATGGCGAACCTGCACGGAAAAGACCTTATCGACGACGTCCTGGCGCAGCACGCGCATCAGCGCCTCGAACATCGAGAAGCCTTCCTTTTGGTATTCGACCAAAGGATTAAGCTGGCCGTAGCCGCGCAGGCCGATGCCCTCCTTGAGATGGTCCATCGCGAGCAGATGGTCCTTCCACAGGGCGTCGAGCGTCTGCAGCATCACGATCTTCTCGATCTGCCGCATCACCGGAGCGGTGAATTCGCGTTCGCGTTCGTCGTAGAGCGCCTTGACGCGTTCGATCGCGAGGTCGATCAGGTCTTCGGGGACGTTGAGCTCGGCGTCGCGGAAATTCGGGCGGAACTTGAACTGCTGGAAGAAGCCGTCCTCGATTTCCTTCCACTCCCAGTTGGCCGGCTCCTTGTCGGGGTCGGCGTGGCGCGCACGATTTCGCCAACCAGATCGACCGCCATTTCGAGGATGTCCTCTTTGAGCGGCGCGCCCGAAAGCAGTTCGCGGCGGCGATGGTATACGACCTCGCGCTGCTTGTTCATCACGTCGTCGTATTCGAGCAGATGCTTGCGGATGTCGAAGTTGTGCGCCTCGACTTTTTTCTGCGCGTTCTCGATCGCGCGGGAAATCCAGCGATGCTCGATCGGGACGCCGTCTTCCATCCCGATCCGGGTCATCAGGCCCTTGAGCCGATCGGCGCCGAAAATCCGCAGCAGGTCGTCTTCGAGCGACAGGAAAAAGCGCGACGAACCGGGGTCGCCCTGGCGGCCCGAACGGCCGCGCAACTGATTGTCGATCCGGCGCGACTCGTGCCGCTCGGTGCCGAGAATATGCAGCCCCCCGGCCTTCAGCACCTGTTCGCGCGCGACGGCGCATTGCGCGCGATGATTCTCCAGCGCCGCCGCGAATTTCGGATCCGCCGGATCGCGCGTGCCGGCCTCCGCCGCCGCCAGCCCGTCGGGATTGCCGCCCAGCACGATGTCCGTTCCGCGGCCGGCCATGTTGGTCGAAATCGTGACCGCGCCGCGCCGCCCCGCCTGCGCGACGATTTCCGCCTCGCGCTCGTGGTTCTTCGCGTTGAGCACGTGATGGGGCACGCCGGTCTTCTTGAGTTGCGCGGCGACCCGTTCGGATTTCTCGATCGAAATCGTGCCGACCAGCACCGGTTGCCCACGCTCGTGGCAATCCCGGATCTCCTCGATCACCGCGTCGAACTTCTCCTCTTCGGACTTATAGACGACGTCGTGATGGTCGATGCGGACCATCGGCCGGTTGGTTGGAATCACCACCACGTCGAGATTGTAGATTTCCTTGAATTCCTGCGCCTCGGTGTCGGCCGTGCCGGTCATTCCCGACAGTTTGGAATACATCCGGAAGTAATTCTGGAAGGTGATCGTCGCGAGCGTCTGGTTTTCGGATTCGATCTTGACGTTTTCCTTCGCCTCGATCGCCTGATGCAGTCCGTCGCTCCAGCGCCGCCCGGGCATCAGCCGCCCGGTGAATTCATCGACGATCACCACCTGTCCGTCGCGCGCCACGTAATCGACGTCGCGCTTGAACAGCGCGTGCGCCTTGAGCGCCTGATTCGCGTGATGCAGCAGGAGGATGTTGCGGGGATCGTAAAGATTTTCCACGCCGAGCAATTGCTCGACCCGCGTAACCCCCTCTTCGGTCAGCGCCACCGTGCGCATCTTTTCGTCGATCGTGTAATGCTCCTCCGGGCGCAGCCGGGGAATTACCCGATCCACGACGTAATAGGTGTCGGTCGATTCCTCCGACGCCCCCGAAATAATCAGAGGCGTGCGCGCCTCGTCGATCAGAATCGAATCGACCTCGTCCACGATCGCGAATCCGTGCTCGCGCTGCACGTAGTCGGCGAGGTTGAACTTCATGTTGTCGCGCAGGTAGTCGAAGCCGAATTCGTTGTTCTGGCCGTAGGTGATATCGCAGGCGTAGGCCGCCTTGCGCTCGGGATCGCTCAAGCCGTGGACCACCACGCCGACGCTCAGGCCGAGGAAATTGAAGATGCGCCCCATCCATTCGGAGTCGCGCCGGGCCAGGTAATCGTTGACGGTAACGACATGGACGCCGCGTCCGCCCAGCGCATTGAGGACCGCCGGCAAGGTCGCCACCAGGGTCTTGCCCTCGCCGGTCTTCATTTCGGCGATCTTGCCCTGATGCAACACCATTCCGCCGATTAGCTGAACGTCGAAATGGCGCTGGCCGAGCGTGCGGCGCGCCGCCTCGCGCACCACCGCGAAGATTTCCGCAAGCGCCTCGTCCATCGCCTCGGCGCGCGCCTCGCGCTCCTCGAGCGCGCCGATCCGCTCCTTCCAATGCGCCACGCGGCCGCGCAGGCCGTCGTCGTCGCGCGCCGCGGTCTCCGGCTCGAGCTGGTTGATCTGATTGACGACAGCGCGCATCCGCTTCAATTCCCGATCGTTGCGGGAACCGAACACTTTGCGCGCGACCAGGGTCAACGATGATGCCATAGTGTGCGATTCAACCTGGAAGAACGCCCTCGCGCCCGCATCCGGGCCACTTCAATTTATCCATTCTAACGCATGACGCGCCTGATTGCAGCGCCGCCTCAGCGCTCGATCCGCACGGCGGATTCGACTTCCGGCCCCAGAAAACGCCGTCCCACCCGCACGAAACGATCGGGCGTCTCGGTGACGAAAAAACTCCGCGATCCCGGCTCCGCCGTCCGCCGTCCCAGGCCCAGCGCCCGCAGCCGCGCGCGCACGCCCTGGGCCGTCGCCGTCGCCGAATCGACGATCCTGACGCGCGGCCCCAGCACCCGCGCGAACAGCGTCCGCAGCAGCGGATAATGGGTGCATCCCAGCAGCAGCGTGTCGATTCCGCTCGCCTTCAGGCTCTCCAGGTAATACGCGACCGTGCGTTCGGCGATTTCGTTGTCGGTCCAGCCTTCCTCGACCAGCGGCACCAGCAGCGGGCAGGCGCGCGTGTAGATTTCCGCCCGCGGCCGCAGCCGCTGGATCGCGCGCGTGTAGGCGCCCGAAGCGATCGTCGCCTCGGTGCCAATCACGCCGATTTTGCCGCTGCGCGAGGCGGCCGCCGCGGCGGCGGCGCCCGGTTCGATTACGCCGATCACCGGCGCCATCGTGCCGCGCGCGATCTCCTCCAGCGCGACCGCGCTCGAGGTGTTGCACGCCACCACCAGCAGCTTGACTCCCTTGGCCAGCAGGAATTCCGTGTTCTCGCGCGAGTAGCGCACGATCACTTCGTTGGACTTGCTGCCGTAGGGCAGGCGCGCGGTGTCGCCAAGATAGACGAAATCCTCGCCGGGCAGCAGCGCGATCAATTCCTTGAGCACGGTCAGCCCGCCGATTCCGGAATCGAAGACGCCGATCGGCCGGACGCGGGCGTCAGCGGCCTGGCGCGCGCCGCGGCCGGCGCCCGCCGCGAGTTTTCCCGGCCGCGCGCGCCCCGCTCCGCCAATGGCGCGGCTTTCCCGATTTTTCCGCGCGGCCATCGCCTCAGCTTCCGCGCGCGAGCCGCGCGCCCAGCGCGGCCGGCGCCGGCGCGGCCTCGCCCAGCGCCCGCCGGAACATCCCCGCGCTCTCCATGCAAAGATAAACCTTGGTTGCCGATCGTTCGCGCGCGATCCGCTCGTTGAGCGCCGCATAGAGCCGCATCCTGAGCGGCGCGAACGCGCGATAACGTCCGTCCGGCGCCAGCACTTCCTCGCCGGCCAGCAACGGGTCGCGCGGAAAGCGCCGGCGCGCGGCGGCGCGCAGTCCCGGCGTCATCCGCAACCCGCCGAGACTGAAGAAGTCGATGCGCGCCGCCGCAATCGCCGAGAACAATTGATCGAGCAAGTCCGCGTAATCGCGCCCGGCGCCGTCGTAGGCGATGATCGGGTCAAGATGGAAGCCCACGCGGTAGCCGGCCTCGAGCACGCGCCGCGCCGCCGCGATTCGCGCCGCCGGCGCCGCCGTGCGCCGCTCGCTCGAACGGAAAACGCGCTCGGGCGAAAGCGTCCATGAAACCAGCGTCCGCCCGCGCGGATCGATCGCCAGCAGATTCCCGATTTCGTCGGTCTTGGTCTTGAGCTCGAGCGTCAGATCGTCGCGCCGGGCGAAATAGTCCACCAGGTCGCGGCTGATTCCGGTCAGCGAATCGAACGCCAGCGAATCCGCCAGCTCGCCGGTGCCGACCCGCAGCGGACGCGCCGCCGTCGCGCGCAGGCGGTCGAGTTCGGCGAAGGCGTCGGCGTAATTCGCGTACACCTGAAAGCCGGGATTGTCGGCGACGAACTCCTGCAGGAAACAGTAGCCGCAATCCATTGGACAGTTCGACGCCAGCTCCATCACCAGGTAGCCGCAGCAGGCGAACTCGTTCGACGCGGCCGGACAGCCCATCAGAAAGCGCGTGCGCCGCCGCATGATCACCATCCGCCGCTTGCCCGCGGCGAAGGAATCCGCGGCGCCGCGGTCGGCGCGCGCGGCGATCCGCCCGTCCGCGACCGTATACACCGGCACGGCGCCCGGCAGCGCGGCGATTACCCGCCGGGCGAGCGCGCTCGCGCTCATCGCCGCTTCGACGTAAACCGCGTCGAGTTCAAATTTCATCGTCGTCCCAGCCCGCGCCGCCCACCAGTTCGGCGATTCGCGCCAGTTCCGGCGCGCGCCGCCCCAGCGCTTCGATCAATCCGCTCAATTCCGCTCCGCCATGCGCGGCCAGCTCGATTCGCACTTCGTCGGACTCGAGCTCGCGCGGCGCGATCACCTTGATTCCGCGCGGCAGGCCCAACGCCGCGATCGCTCGCGCGATTCGATCCGCCGCGCGCGCCAGCCGCGGATAACGCATGATCCTGAGCGCCGCCAGCAGCTCGCTGGCGCGGCCCGGCGCGGAACCGGTCCCGTCAAGTATCCGCCGGATTTCCGCGCGGGCAAGAATCCCGGGGATCGGAACCGCCTCGCGCACCGATATTTCATCCAGCAAATCAAAGGCCGCGATCAACTGTCCCGCGCGCATCCTGAGCGCTTCGGCCGTCTCGAGAATCGCCGCCCGATCGGCCGCGCCGAGCGCCAGCCAGCGCTCCAGATACGGTCCGGGAATCCGGCGCGCGGCGGCCCACGCGCGGATCGCGTTTGCGGATCCGCGCTCGCTCATGGCAAGGCCGCGGCTGCAATCGGCGTCGCGCGCGGCTCCGCCCGGAGCAGCGCGCGCAGCGCGTCGATTACGGCCGCGATCCCCGGCGCCGGCGCCGCCAGCCACGGACCGCGCGCGGCCCGGCCGATACCGTCGATAAATTCCGCCGCGCCGCTCCGGCCGCGGCGCTTCAGCCCCCGCGCATAGACGGCGCATTTCCCCTCGAGCGCGCCACATACCGCCGCCCGCCGCGCGCCGGCCAGATCGTCGCGCGCGAGCAGTTTCAGCAACGCCAGAATCCGGAACCGATCGATCGCCGCCACCGTCGCGGAAAGCTGCCCCGGATGCCCCGCGCGGCGCGTCGTCAGCGGCCGTTCGATTAGTCCCGCTTCATGGTTGACGAGAATTCGCAGCCACAAATCGTAATCCTCCGCCGCGCGCAAATCCTCGTCAAAACCGCCGGCCGCAGCAAAAACCGCGCGCCGCAAAATCGCCGCCGACGGACTGATCAGGCAGACCCGCAGCGAACGCTCGAAGAGCTCGCCGGCGGCCTTGCGATGACGCGCCGCGGGATTCACCCGCCGCCCGCCGCGAATCCAGATTTCCTCGCACTGCGCGATCGCGCAGCGCGGATTCGCCCGCATATGGCCGATTTGCAGGGCGAGCTTTTCCGGATTCCACAAGTCGTCGGAATCGAGGAACGCGACCAGCTCCGCGCGCGCCAGCGCGACTCCCGTATTGCGCGCCGCCGCGACCCCGCGATTTTCCGTGCGCGCCGCGCGGACCATTTCATGCCCCGCGCGATCGTTGGCGCGCGCCGCGATTTCACGCAACTCGTCCCAGGTTCCGTCGGTGGAACCGTCATCGACGACGATCAGTTCGAACTCCGCGCCGCGCTGCGCCAGCACCGACGCGATCGCCTCGCGCGTCATCGCGCGCCGATTGAAGGTCGGAAGAATGACGCTCGCCGCCGGCTCCATCGCCGCTCCCGCCACGCCCGGTCAGGCCGCCACGATCGGCTTGGGGCGCCCGGCGGCGGATTCGCGCCGCGCGCACTCGCGAATCCTGCCGCGCAACCGCTCGACGCCTTCGCCGGTGGGGGCCGCACAGGCGATCGGCGCGGATTCAAGCGGCGCGAAGCGCTTGAGCGCGGCGGCGCGCGCGGAATTTTTGAGCTTGTCGTATTTGGTTGCGACGACAATCAAATCGAGGCCGCGCGCGCGCACCTCCGCGGCCAGCGCGAATTCCTCTGCTTCGGGACCGCGCCGCGCGTCGATCAAAATCGCCAGCGCGACGAGGTTCGGCCGCAGCCGCAAATATTCGCGCATCAGAGCCGCAATTTTCGCGGCCTCCGCCCGCCCCATCCGCGCGTAGCCGTAACCCGGCAGATCGACCAGCGCCAAGGCCGCGCCGACGGTAAAGAAGTTCAGGCAACGCGTGCGCCCCGGCGTCTTGCTGGTGCGCGCCAGCCCCTTCGCTTGCGCCAGCGCGTTGAGCAGCGAGCTTTTGCCCACGTTCGATCGCCCGGCCAAGGCGACTTCGGCGCGGCTCCAGCGCGGACATGCGGAGTATTCCAGCGCGGAAGCGGTAAATTCGGCGTCCAACCGCATCCTTTATCATCTAGCATGCGGACCTCCCTGGCGCAGCGGACCGCTCAAACGCGCGCGCCGCCGCTAACGTCCAAACGTCCCGACCAGATCGGTCGCCGCCAGTGCATGCCCGTGCATCGCCGCCGTGACCTGATCCGCCGTCGCGCCGGGCTTGAGCGCGAGCATGGCGTCGAGGGCGTAAAGCCGAAAATGATAATGATGCGCCGGGCCGGGAGGCGGGCACGGCCCATGATAGCCAAGCGTGCCGCGTTCGTTCGTCCCCTGAACGCCGCCGCCGGCGATTGTCGGCGTGGCGGGCAGATTGGCCGGCAGACGGTCGGCGGCAGGCGGCAGGTTGTAAACCACCCAATGCTTATAGACGCCCATCGGCGCGTCCGGATCGGTGACCAGCAGCGCGAAGGACTTGACGCCGGCTGGAGCGCCGCGCCATTTTAGCTCGGGCGAGCGATTTTGGCCGACGCAGGTATCGGCGGCCGGAATCGGCGCGCCGGGCGCGAAATCGGCGCTTGCGAGCATAAAACTCCGTGGCTCGGCCTGCGCGATCGTCGGCTGAAAGAATCCGCAAATTAATCCACAGTAGATTGTGGCCACAATTCGGCGTGAGAATTTCCAGCGCATAGGCGCATCACCTCGCAGTAATTCGTTGCAAACCGGGCAAAATCCGAGTTAAAGTTCAATAATGACGGGTAAGTTTAAGGTTCGGCATCGTTGCGCCAAGTCCAGACCTAAGCGGCAGGTTGTGAATTTGCCCTCTTGACCCACAATTGTACTTCTGGCTACGCTTGATGTCATCAAGGATGGTTTAGCTCATCTGTACGGTACCGGAAGTGAAATTACCCCTGCGGATTCTGGCTGCGTGAAGCTCTTTAACCCGCAATCCAACTTGGAGAAATGCCATGGCGGACGTAAAATACAATCTACCCCGTGTGATGACGGTTCGGGAACTTTCGAGCTACCTGCGCGTGCATCCGTCAACCATCTACAAGCTGTTGCGCCGTGGCGAGCTGCCGGGCTTTCGGATTGGCACCGACTGGCGTTTCAATGCGGAAGTCATCGACCGCTGGTGTCTTGAGCGGAACATGAAGCCGCTTGAAGAGTCGATGCGCGGCAACTAAGCCGGCGCGCCTGGTTCGAACTCGTAGTTGGGCGCGGAGGGGGGCCGACGCAAGTCCTTTGGCGAGCGATCTCGCGGATCGTAATGGATACCGTGCCGGAGTTCTCTTGCCTAAGATTTCCGTCGCGTCCCAGGCGCCTCGGGAGTCTCCACCAGACGGGAGCCGGTTGGTCTGACCTCCAGCGCTCGTCCGAAAAGATTATCGTTTTCAATTAAATTCAGGACCGCTTCCGCGATCTGGATCGGCTGAAGAATCTTCGCCGGAATTCCGGCGGTATGGCCGGCGCGTTTGGCCGCTTCGAGGCCACGGCGGACCAGCGGCGTGTCAACCACCCCCGGACATACGCAATTAACGCGGATATTGCGCTTGGCCGCCCACGGCGCCAGCGAATAGGTGAAATTAACCACGCCCGCTTTGGCCGCTCCATACACCGGATCTTCCTTGTACGGATACAAGCCAGCCATCGAAGCGGTATTGATAATCACCCCGCCTTTGGGATCCATCAGCGGCGCCGCCAGATGGCAGCCAAGGATCACCGCCTGCAAATCGATCTCGAGCACCCGGCGCCAGCGCTTGACCTCGGCCAATGGATAGCCCGGCAAGCCGATGGCGATACCGGCGTTGTTATAGAGAATGTCCAGCCCGCCGAAGCGCTTGACCGCGAGCTCGAGCATGCGGCGTGAATCGTCTTCATCGGTAACGTCGGCCTTGATAAACGCGGCATGTCCGCCCGCCGCTTCGATCGCCTTGACGGTTTCGGCGCCCCGCTCCTCGACCAGATCGGCGATCACCACCGAAGCGCCTTTTCGCGCCAGCAATTCCGCCGTGGCGCGGCCAATTCCCGAAGCGCCGCCGGTGATTACCGCCGCTTTGCCCTTTACGTCCATGGTTGCCTCCGCCGGGCCAAGCCCGCTGAAATCAACGCCAGGCAAAGATCGGTCTTAGCCGATCCGTCCCAGTATTACGCCCAATATCAGCCCGCCAAGAACGTAAGTGGTGGAAGCCACGTAGATATAGTCGTGGTCCTTGAGGAACAGGACCAGCGTGAAGGCGACGCGCACCAGCGGCACCAACGTCAGCAGGTATAACCCCATCGTCAGAATTGCGTGCGGGTCGCCGGCCCGCAAATCGTTGACCAGCGAGCCTACGCTCTCGGTATCATGCAGGCGTCCGTGCTGGAGCGCGTGAAAGCGGTTGACATAAAATCCGGGCGCATGCATGACCGTCGCGATGAGTCCCGCGACCAGCACGATCGTGCTGGCGATCAGCACCGTGCGCAGGATAAGCGGCGTCCACGTGCGCAGAATCCGGTCTTCGTCGGCGGTCGTGGCCGACGGCGGCAATGGTTGCGATTGATTCATCATATTCCTGACATCGCGCGCCAGCCCATTTCGACCGCGATTAGCACGAGGATGGTCGCAAACAGCATCCGCAACGCGCCAACGTTGGCATGCGGCAGAACGCGGCTGCCCAGCAGCGCGCCGGCGGTGACGCCAATCGCGACCGGAGCGGCCACCACTGTCGCGACGTCGCCGCGCGACAGGAACACCAGCGCGCCGGCGCCCGCCGTCACTCCAATCATGAAATTGCTGGTCGCACTGGACACTTTGAGCGGCAGCTTCATCAAATTGTCCATTGCCGCAACTTTGAGCGCGCCCGAGCCGATTCCCAACAACCCGGACATGATGCCGGCAACGACCATCAGCGCCGCGCCGCCAGGCAGATTCTTGACGCCATAGGACGTCATCTTGCCGTCGTCGCCGGGCAGCTCGCCGCCCAGCCGCAACCGCTCGCACAAGGCGTCGGACTTGAGCAGCAACTCGTCCCCGTGCTTGCGTATCGAGTAATAGGCCGATTGCAGCATCATCAGCGCAAACAGCATCTCAAGGATTGGCTGTGAAATTACCCCGGCCAGATAGGCTCCGGTAAGCGCGCCCGTGACCGTCGCGCATTCAAGGATGATGGCGACCCGTAAATTGGTCCAGCCGTCGCGCACGAAAGCGACGCTCGCGCCCGCGCTGGTCGCAACCACCGAAATCAGGCTCGCTCCGACCGCGACCTGCATCGGCACCC
>DAHZDR010000130.1 GCA_027403435.1 Deltaproteobacteria bacterium | reverse complement strand
CGGCGGCGGCCACGGGTCGTTTAATCCGGCTTTAACTTCGCCGCCGAAATAACGCTGCGCCATCGAGAGCACGCGGCTGACCAGATTGCCCAGATTATTCGCCAGATCGGCGTTGTAGCGTTCGATCAGCCGTTCTTCGGAAAAGTCGCCGTCGAGTCCATAGACCACTTCGCGCATCACGAAGTATCTCAGCACGTCGGGGCCGAATGTATTTTCGTAGTAGAGCGGATCGCGCACGTTGCCCGAACTTTTCGACATCCGCGAGCCGCCGAAATTGAGCCATCCGTGCACGTTCAGACGGCGCGGCAGCGGCAGGCCGGCCGCGAGCAGGATGGGAGGCCAATAGACCGCGTGGGTCTTGAGGATATCCTTGCCGATGAAGTGTTCGGTATTCGGCCAGGCGCCGCGCTTGAATTCGTCAAGCCCGAGGCGCGCCGCCGGAGCGCTGACGTAGGCCCAGAAGGCGTCGTACCAGACGTAAGTGACGTAGCGCGGGTCGAAGGGAATCTCGATACCCCAGTCGAGCCGGGTTTTCGGCCGCGAGATACACAGATCGGCGAGCGGCTCGGCGAGCATGTTGAGCGCCTCGTTCTTGTAGCGCTCGGGCCGGATATGAAATTCGTCGTCGCGGATCTTTTTGCGTACCTCCTCGCGATACTTGTCGATACGCAGAAAGTAGTTGCCCTCGCTAATCGCTTCAACCGGCCGACGATGCACGGGACAGAGATTTTCCGGATTCAGCTCTTTCTCAGTGTAGAAGCGCTCGCAATCGACGCAGTATAAGCCCTCGTAGTCGCGAAAATAGATGTCGCCGCGCTGATTCGTCAGCGTGAGCATCTCCTGAACGAACTTCTCATGGCCGGGGTCGGTGGTGCGCACCCAATAGTCGAAAGTCGTATTGAGGCCGGCGAAGACCTCGCGGAACAGCGCGCTCATCTTGTCGGTATAGGCCTTGGGCGCGAGTCCCTCGGCGATCGCGGCGCGGCGGATTTTGTCGCCATGCTCGTCGGTGCCGCTGAGCAACGTGACGTTTTCCGCGCCATGCCGGCGGCGCATCGCGCGGGCGAAAACGTCGGCGGCGAGCGCCTCGTAGGCGCTGCCGACATGCGGCGCGCCGTTGCAGTAGAAAATCGCGGTGGTGATATGGATTCGATCAGCCATCGTGGAATTGCCGGATAGGGGCGCGGCGCCGGCGAGCGCGCTCAGCCGCCGGAATTGCGGGCGTCCACCAGTTGCTCGAGCGTCGCCTCGACCACGCCGCCGTCGTCCTCGCGCTGGATCAGCACGGTCTGCTTGAGAATATTCTGCCGCACGACCTTGCCCGAGCCGGCCACCGATTCGACGCGCTTGCCGATATTGGGCAGCGCCCGTTTGAGTTCGACGTAAGAGGCGTATTCGTAGCGCAGGCAGCATTTGAGCTTGCCGCACATCCCGGCCAGGCGCGAGGGATGGAGCGCCAGTCCCTGATCGCGCGCCATCTTGACGGTCACCGCCTCGAAGTCGCGCAGCCAGGTCGAGCAGCACAGTTCGCGACCGCAGGCGCCGATTCCGCCGGTGACTTTGGATTCGTCGCGCGAGCCGATCTGTTTCATTTCGACCCGCACGCGCAGCGTGGTGGCGAGATCGCGCACCAGGTCGCGGAAATCAACGCGGCTTTCCGCCGTAAAATAAAAGGTCGCCTTGCGGCTGTCCCACGCGTATTCCACGCGCACCAGCTTCATCGGCAGGTCGCGCTCGCGGATCCGGGCGACGCACAGGCGCTCGGCATGATGCTCCCGGCCGAGCAGGTCTTCCTCCAACCGCAAGTCGCGCGCGGCGGCCATCCGGAGGACCGGCTTGAGGGCGGCCAAATCGAGCGTCAGGGCGGGTTCGTGCGGTTCAATCTCGACGGTGCCGAGACAGGAGCCTTCATCGCCCTCGACCAGCACGCGGTCGCCGCGTTTGAGTTCGAGATCGCCGGCAAGAAAGTTGTGCAGCCGGCCGACCGGAAACAGGCTAACGGCGACGATTTTCGGTTCAACCGGGCTGCTTTCGAATGGATCGATATCGGCGGCCACTATTCACCCCTAAGCGTCTGTCCGGTCTCCAGCCAGAATCGTTCCGCCTGAAGCCGCGGATTAGCCATCGCCTCGACCGCGGCGGCGGCCTCCAGCGCGGCTTCGCCAATCGCGGCCAGCGCGGCCGCGCCGGTCAGTGCGGCGATCGCGTCCGGAGCGGCCGCGCCGGGCGCGGCCGCTCCGGACGCGGCGGCGAAATCCACGCCGAGCAATTTCGAGCATAGCATTTCCTCGATCAGCCGCGCGATTAGCTCGAAATTCTCGACCGCCTGGTCGCGGGCGCCGAAAAATTCCTGGGCCAAAGCCTGGATCGCGGGAAAATCCAGCGCCGCCACGCGCCCGATCGCGTCGAGCATCGCGGCGGAGGGCGGTTCGTCGCCGATGGCCAGTTCGAGCGCGCGGCCCAGACTGCCGCGCGCCAGCCGCGCCACGGTCAGCGCGCGCTCCGGGTCGAGCTGGGCGCGGGCGGCAAGCGCCGCGGCGATTTCCGCGGGCTCAAGCGGCGCGAAACGCACCGGACGCATCCGCGAGCGCATCGTTTCGAGCAGCGCGCGCTCGCTCTGCGTGACGAGCATAATCAGGGTATGGCCGGGCGGCTCCTCGAGGGTTTTCAGGAGCGCGTTTTGCGCCGGCGGATTGAGCGTTTCGGCGTCGTCAATCAGCGCGACGCGGCGCGGGCCGCGCGCGGGCCGCACGCCCAGCTTTTCGATCAGGCCGCGCACCTGCTCGATCAGCACGTCGCTGCGATTCGGCAGGCGGGCGAC
>DAHZDR010000126.1 GCA_027403435.1 Deltaproteobacteria bacterium | reverse complement strand
CACCGCCTCGCTGAACGGCGCCTGATCCTCGTGCCACTTGTCGTCGAACACGCGAAAGCTGACGAAGCTGAAATGGTCGCGCGCGCGCCCGAGGGTCCGCAGCATCAGCAACTCGAACGAAGCGTCGGCGCCGTCGAAAATGAAACCCAGCGCTTCCAGCCGCTTGAGCTCGTCGAGCAGCGTGGCGGTCTGCTCTTTGGTCATTTCGGATTCGAGGCCGAATTCGCGGGTTTTGTAAACGATATTGGCGCGGCCGGACAACTCCGAGAGCAGCACCCGGCGATCGTTGCCGACCAGCTCCGGATCGACGTGCTCGTAGGTATGCACGTTGCGCTGGATTCCCGAAACGTGCAGCCCCGCCTTGTGCGCAAAGGCGCTGCGTCCGACGTAGGCCTGGCGCGGATTGGGCGTGATGTTCGCCAGCTCGTACACCAGCATCGCGGTCTCCCGCAGCGCCTTGAGCTTTGGCGCGGACAGCAGGTTATAGCCGAGCTTGAGCTGAAGATTGGCGATAATCGAGAGCAGATTGGCGTTGCCGCAGCGCTCGCCGAGGCCGTTGATGGTGCCCTGCACCTGAATCGCGCCGGCGCGGATTCCAGCGATCGAATTGGCCACCGCGACTTCGGAATCGTTATGGCAATGGATGCCGACCGGCGCGCGCACCGCGGCCGCCGCCGCGCGCACGGCCTCCTCGATCTCCCACGGCATCCGGCCGCCGTTGGTGTCGCACAGGCAAATCAGATCGACGCCGCCGTCGTCCACGGCCTTAAGGCATTGGAGCGCGAATTCGCGGTTGTTGAAGAAGCCGTCGAAGAAATGCTCGGCGTCGAAAATTACCTGATCGAGGTGTTTTTTCAGAAACACCACGGTGTCGTTCAGGATTTCGAGATTCGCGGCCAGCGAAATCCTGAGCGCGTCGCGCACATGCAGGTCCCAGGTCTTGCCGACCACCGTCGCCACCGGAGTTTCGGCGTCGAGAATCAGCCGCAGATTGCGATCGGCCGACGCGCGGATTCCCGCGCGCCGCGTCGCGCCGAACGCCGCGATCCGCGCATGGCGCAGCCGCAGCCGCTTTACTTCCTTGAAGAACGCCGCGTCGCGCGGATTAGAGCCCGGCCATCCGCCTTCGATATAATCGAATCCGAGATCGTCGAGCCGTTCGGCGATTTGCAGTTTGTCGGCCGTGGTCAGCGAGACGTCTTCCGACTGGCAGCCGTCGCGCAGGGTGGTGTCGTAGATCTGGATTTTTTTCGCCGCCGCCATCGCAGTGATTCCCGTCAACCCTCGGTCAACGCCGGATTGTCCCCAAGAAAGGCGTCGTGCAGCGCGCGCATCGCAAGTTCGCCGTACTTCGCATTGACGACCACCGAGACCTTGATTTCGGAAGTCGCGATCATTTCGATATTAATCCGCTCCGCCGCCAGCGCCTTGAACATCGTCGCCGCGACTCCCGCATGGCTGCGCATGCCGACGCCGACGATTGAAACCTTCGCCACCTGATCCTCGTGACGCACGCCGGCGGCGCCGATTTCGCCGGCCACGGCGCGCACCAGTTCCAGCGCCCGCCGCAGGTCGGCGCGCGGCGCGGTAAAGGTAAGGTCGGCGCGGCCGTCGGCGCCGGCGTTCTGGATAATCATATCGACGACGATTCCAGCCTCCGCGATCGGGCCAAAAATCCGCGCCGCCAGTCCAGGCCGATCCTCGACCCCGGTCAGCGTTATCTTGCTCTGGTTCTGATCGAGCGTAACGCCCGAAACCAGCACGTTTTCCATCGCCTGATCCTCCTGGCCCACCCAGGTGCCCCGCTCCGCTTCGCTGAAGCTGGATTTCACCACCAGCGGCACGCTGTAACGCCGCGCCAGCTCGACCGAACGCAGTTGCAGCACCTTCGCCCCGAGTCCCGCCATCTCGAGCATTTCGTCATAGGCGATGCGGTCGAGCCGCCGAGCGCGCGGACAGATATTGGGATCGGCGGTATAGACGCCGTCAACGTCGGTGTAAATTTCGCAGGCCGCCGCGCCCATCACGGCGGCCAGCGCCACCGCCGTCAGGTCGGAGGCGCCGCGGCCCAGCGTGGTGATATCGCCCTCGGCATTCACTCCCTGAAAGCCGGCGACCACGACGATTCGGCCCGCCGCCAGCGCTTGCCGAATCCGCTCGGAATCGACCGCCTTGATCTTGGCCGCGCCATGGCGCGAATCGGTCATGATGCGAAGTTGATAGCCAAGCAACGAAAGCGCGGGATAGCCGAGCGCCTGTAGCCGAATCGCCAGCAGCGCCGCGGACACCTGCTCGCCGGTGGCGACCAGAGCGTCGGTTTCGCGCGGATGCGGCGAATCGCTCAGCTCGGCGCCGAGCCGCAACAGACGGTTGGTCTCGCCCGCCATCGCGGACACCACCACCACCAGCTGATCGCCGCGCTCATGGGCCCGCGCGACCCGTTCGGCCACCGCCTTGATTCGCTCGATCGAACCGACCGAGGTTCCACCGTATTTCTGAACGATTAACGCCACAATTCGCCGCATCCCGCCGCTCAGCGCAAACGTAAACTGTCATTATGCGCCGCGTGAAAGCGGGGCGCCAGCGAACGATCCGCAGATCGCCCGCAAACGCCCGCTTCAATGGATTTGCCCCATCGCCTCCGCGAGCACGTAGGCCAGCAACCCGAACGCGGCGAAGAACCAAACCGCGCTCCAGCCGGAGTTTTCGGATTTGGATCCTAAATAGATGGAGAACGCGGCCAAAAGCACTCCGCACAGAAGGCGCTCGAAGATCGGCAGCACACTCCAGTCCACATAGGCTTGCGCCAAAGCCATCGCGAAGGCCGAATAGACGTCCGACAGGAACTGAGGCACCGAAACCATATGCGCCCGCGCCACAATTCAAGCGCCGGGATGGGCGAATTGTAGCCGGTTCGCAAGCATCGGACGAGACGGCTATCGATAATTTTTACCCGAATTGAGCCGCCAAACGCTCGACCAGCGCGCCATAGCGAGCGCCAACCGCGCGAAACTCGATACGCCGCGCATTCGCTCCGGCGTAATCGATTTTAATCGTCAGCCGATCCATCGCGCGCCCTTCGGTCAGCCGCTCGAACCATTCCACCGCCGCGACCGCGTCTGAAAACAGATATTCGCGCAGTCCCAGATCGTCGAGTTCCACCCGCTCCAGCCGGTACAGATCGATATGGTAGAGCGGCAGACGCCCACGATGCTCCTGGATCATCGTGAAGGTCGGACTCAAAATCCGCTCCTCGGGCAGATTCAGCCCATGCGCGAGACCCTTGATAAAACAGGTCTTGCCGGCGCCGAGGCCGCCCTCGAAGCCCAGCAGCTCGCCGCCTTCCAGCAGCGACGCGAGCCGCCGGCCCCATGCCTTGGTTGCGCGCGCCGATTGGCTTGCGACGATCAAGCGCTCCCTGTCCATCATGGCGATGCGGCCGCGCGCGGTCCTCGCGCCAGCGGCCAACTCCCTTATTTTACCGACAATTCTTACCGACAATAGCCGGGACTTGCCGGGCCTGCTTAGCCGCCAACCCGCTCCGTGAGCAGCGCGCCGAGCGCGGCCGGCAATTCGGCGGCCAACTCGCCCGCCAGATACCCGGCCGGCCCGATTCGCCGCGCCAGCCGATCGCCCGCGTCGCCGTGCAGCCAGGCGCCCAGTCTGAGCGCCGCCGCCGGCGCCATCCCGCCCGCCAGCAACGCGCCGATCAACCCGGAGAGCACGTCGCCCATCCCGGCGGCAGCCATCCCGGGATTGCCGCTGGCATTGATCGTGACCGCGCCGGCGGCGACGATCACGGTCCGCGCGCCCTTGAGCAGCACGCCCGCGCCGGTCAGGTCGGCGAGCCTGCGCGCCGCGCCGATTCGGTCCGCGTTGACCGCGGCCGGCGTCGATCGCAGCAACCGCGCGGCTTCCCCCGGATGCGGCGTCAGGACCACCGGGCCACGCGCCGCGCGCACCATTTCCGCGCCGGCTTCGGCGATCACGTTGAGCGCGTCGGCGTCGAGCAATAACGGACGTTTCGGCGCCGCGCCTTCGCCGATCAGCCATTCGACCAGCGCGCGACGGTCCGCGCCGACGCCGATTCCCGGCCCCGCCGCAATCGCGTCCATGGCGCCGATTAATTCCTTGAGCCGCGCGATCGTGCCGGCCGCCGCGAATCCGCCCGCCGCCGACGGCATCGCCGCGGTCATCAGTTCGGCCTGGCTCGCCGCCGCGATCGGCAGCGCCGGTTCGGGAATCGCCAGCGTCACCAGTCCGGCGCCGCCTCTGAGCGCGCCGCGTCCGGCGAGCACCGCGGCGCCCGATTTGCCGTAACTGCCGGCGACGATCAGCAGATGACCGTAGCCGCCCTTGTGCGTGTTCACAGCGCGCGGCGCGGTCATCGCAGCCGCCTCGCCCGCGTCGATCAACCGTCCGCGCGGCGCAATTTCGCCGATCGCTTCGGACGCAAAACCGATATCGGCGATTTCGAGTTCGCCGCAATATTCGGCGCCCGGATACGAGACCTGACCGTACTTCGCGTAGCCGAAGGTCACGCTCAGCGCCGCGCGCACCGCCGCGCCCATAATCGCGCCGCTGTCGGCGTTGACGCCCGAGGCGATATCGACCGCGACGACCGGCGCCGCCGCGGCGTTAATCCGGTCGATCGCGAGGCGCGTCAGGCCGCGGACTTCGGCGTTAAGCCCGACGCCGAAAATCGCGTCGATAATCGCCGCCGGCGGTTCGCCGGCCGCGAAAAACGCGTCGATATCCGCGTCTGAGACGGCCACCGTCGCGACGCCGCCCGCCGCCGCGAAATCGCGCCACGCGCGCGCCGCATCGCCCTTAAGTTCCTCCGGCCGCGCCAGCATCAGCACCCGCGCCCGCATCCCCGCCTGAATCAGCTTGCGCGCCGCGACCAGGCCGTCGCCGCCGTTATTGCCCTTGCCGGCGACGATCGCCGCCGCGCCGCGCACGACCTCCGGCCAGCGCCGGATGGTCAGGTCGGCGACCGCTTCGCCCGCCCGCCGCATCAGCGCAGATGCATCGCTTCCGTATTTGGCCTGGCTCAGCCGATCGAGTTCGCGGCTCTCGGCCGCGCCGAGCAGAATCATGATCGCAAACGCGGCCGCGCCGCCGGCTTCGCGACCCGCCCAACAGCCGCGCCGGCGCCGATCAGCGCCAGCATCTCGCGCACCGCCCGGCCCATCCCGACGCCGATCGCGCGCGCGACGATCGCATGGCCGATATGCAGCCACTCGATTCCGCCGATCGCCGCGATCGGTCCGGCATTGCGGTAATTCAGCCCATGCCCGGCGTTGACCTTGAGTCCGCGCGCGCGGCCGAGCTTGACCGCCGCGCGGATTCGCTCAAGCTCGGCGCGCGCTTCGCCGCCGGCCTTGAATTTCACCGGCGGAGTCGATTTCCCGTCCCGCCCGCCACGTGAACGGAACTGTTCAACGGCCGCAGCCAGCTCGGCGTCGGCCGCGGCGGCATAGCCGCCCGTATGCAATTCGATATAGTCGGCGCCGAGCCGGGCCGCGGCTTCCACCTGAGACGGTTGCGGGTCGATAAACAGGCTCACGCCGATCCCCATCGTCCGCATCCGATCGATCATCGGCGCAATCCGTTCGGCCATCCCAGCCGCGTCGAGTCCGCCTTCGGTGGTCAGCTCCTCACGCCGTTCGGGCACCAGACAAACCTCGTCGGGCCGAAGCTTCATCGCGATTTCGACCATCTCGGCGATTGGCGCCATTTCCTGGTTGAGCTCGATGCGCAGCGCTGCGCGCAGGCGGAACAGGTCGGCGTCCTGGATATGCCGGCGGTCTTCGCGCAGATGCACCGTGATCGCGCCGGCGCCGGCGCGCTGGGCGAGCAGCGCCGCCGCGACCGGATCGGGGCATTCGCCACGCCGCGCCTGGCGCAGCGTCGCGACGTGATCGACGTTGACGCCGAGCCGCGCCCGGCTCATTCCGCCGCTCCCAGGCGCCGGCCGATCGCGTCGGCGATCTCCTGCGCGAGCGCCGCGATTTCGTTTTCATCTTCGCCTTCGACCATCACCCGCGCCAGCATCTCGGTGCCCGAGTAACGCACCAGCAGCCGGCCGGTTGTCTTGAGCCGCGCCTCGGCGGCGGCGATCGTCCGGGCCACTTCGGGCATCGCTTCGAATGGCGTCCGCTCGCGCACGCGGACATTGCGGAGCACCTGCGGCGCCCGGCGCAGTGTGCGCAGTTCGCTCAGCGAACGCCCGCTTTCGACGATCGCGGCCAGCGCCAGCAGGGCGGTGATCAGACCGTCGCCGGTGGTCGAATAGTCCAT
>DAHZDR010000080.1 GCA_027403435.1 Deltaproteobacteria bacterium | reverse complement strand
GCGCCGCGTTGCGCGGGCGTGAGCGCGCGCGGCGGGCCGCAGCCGACGATGGCGGCGGCGACGGCGAACGCGCCGCTGGCGAGCGCGACGATCGCGGCGCGCGCCCTTGCGGCGCGGCGCGTGCGCGCCGCCGGCGTTTGCGAAGAAGCTGCTTCAGCCACGGGAATTCGCCGCGCGCGGCGGCATGAATACGGGAGCGGAGCCGGGTAAAGCGGAACGCGCGCCGATACGCGGCGCGCGTCCCGCACGCTGATTACTTAAGGTTGGCGGCGGCGAAATCCCAGTTGACGATATGCCAGAACGCCTCGACGTACTTGGCGCGCGCGTTGCGATAATCGATATAGTACGCGTGCTCCCAAACGTCGCAGGTAATCAGCGGCGCATGGCCATGCAGGATGGGGCTGTCAGCGTCGTGTGTGCCGATCACTTCGAGCGCGCCGTCCGGCTTCTTCACCAGCCAGGCCCATCCGGAACCGAAATGCGTCACGGCGGTCTCGGTGAATTTCTTCTTGAACGCCTCGAAATCGCCGAAAGCCTTCTTGATCCCGTCGGCCACCGCGCCCGCCGGATGGCCGCCGCCTTTGGGCTTCAGCGACTTCCAGTAGAAGCTATGGTTGTAATGCTGCGCGGCGTTGTTGAAGAGTCCGCCCGAGCCGGCGCTCTTCATGACCTCCTCGACCGATTTGCCCTCGTTCGGCGTGCCCTTGGTCAGATTGTTGAGGTTGGTGACGTAGGTCGCGTGATGCTTGCCATGATGGAACTCGAGCGTCTCCTTCGAAATATGCGGCGCGAGCGCGTCGAGAGCATAGGGCAGAGCGGGCAATTCAAAAGCCATGGCGCGTTACCTTCCTTGATTTGAGTGCGGTTGCGCGGCGTCGCACGGCGGGTTCCGCGGCGAATGGCCGCGGAGACGCCGCGGTCGGCGGCCGCAAAATTTCACGGATTGTCCGTGCGTGTCAGTGAAAGTCTAACGTCCGCCTGCGGCCTCATGCAAGCTCGCGTCCGATGGGCGGCGCGGCTAGCCGCGTGACGCCGCCGATCGTAATTCCGCGCGGGCCGCCGCTTCGACGTGGCTGTGATGGCGTCCGTAAGCAAAGTAAATGACCATGCCGATCGCCATCCAGACGAAGAATCGAATCCAGGTCACGAGCGGCAGGCTCAGCACCAGGAATCCGCATGAAATCATGCCGAGGATCGGCACCGCCGGAACCATCGGCGTGCGGAACGGACGCGGCCGGGCCGGATCGACATGCCGCAGAATCCAGAGGCCGAGGCATACCAGGACGAAGGCGAAGAGCGTGCCGATATTGGCCAATTCGGCAATTTCCTGAATCGGCAGCAGCGCCGCGGTGACGCCCACGACAACGCCGGTGAGCGTGGTCGGCCAGTACGGCGTGCGGTAGCGCGGATGAATCCGGCTGAAGATCGGCGGCAGCAGGCCGTCGCGCGAAATCGCGAAGAAAATCCGCGATTGGCCAAGCAGCAGCACCAGCAGCACCGAAGTCAGCCCGGCGACCGCCCCCAGCGAGACGATGCCGGCGACGGCGTTGAGGCCGCGCAGCACGAAGGCCGAAGCCAGCGGCGCCTTGAGGTCGATGTGCAGCGCCGGGACCATCCCGGTAAGCACGGCGGCCACGGCGATATAGAGCGTGGTGCAAATAAACAGCGAGGCCAGGATGCCGATCGGCAGGTCGCGGTTGGGATCGACGACTTCCTCGGCGGCCGTCGAGACCGCGTCGAAGCCGATATAGGCGAAGAAGATGACGGCCGCGCCGCGCATCACGCCGCTCCAGCCATACGGCACGAAGGGCGACCAGTTGGCCGGACGAACATAGAAGACGCCGACCAATATGACGCCCGCGATCGCGAACAATTTGACCATCACGATTACGGAATTGACGCGCGCGCTCTCGGAAATCCCGACGTAGAGCACCGCCGAAATCAGCAGCACGATCAGCAGCGCCGGCAAATCCATCCGCATCAGCGCGCCATGCTCCGGCGCGTGCGTCAGCGCATCCGGCAGATGGATCCCCATCCCGTTGAGAATCACCGTCAGATAACCCGACCATCCGACCGCGACGGCGGCCGCGCCGACGGCGTATTCGAGCACCAGGTCCCAACCGATAATCCAGCCCACCAGCTCGCCCATCGTGGCGTAGGAATAGGAATAGGCGCTGCCGGCGATCGGAATCATCGCGGCGAATTCGGCATAGCAGAGCGCCGCCATCGCGCAGGCGAAACCGGCGACGACGAACGACAGCGTGACGGCGGGTCCGGCGTATTTGGCGGCGGCGACGCCGGTGAGGACGAAAATCCCGGCGCCGACGATCGCGCCCACGCCAAGCAGGGTCAGGTCGAAAGCGCGCAGCACCCGCTTGAGGCCGCCGGCGTGGCTCGCAGCTTCATCGAGCAGCATCGCGGCCGGCTTGCGTCTTAAAAGTTGTTCGGCGATCCCCAAAAGGTCAGCCTTTCCGCAGGCGCTTTACGCCCGCCAACGCGCCGGCGATCGGATTGTCGCGATCGATTCCCCCCGCCTTACGGCCGCCGGACGATTGTGGAAGTATGCCGCGAGCGCCGCGGTGTCAATCGGTTTCGCGCCGCCGGCGCGACTCATCCGCGGCGGCGGCGTAAGATGGGCGCTCACGAAGATTTGGCGAGGTGAGGGCGGGCGGTCATGGTAAGTTCAGCGCATTCCGATCGAAACGTGCATGGAATCAGGGAGCGGCGGCGAAGCGCGCGGCTGGCGGCGCCGATAATCGGCGCGCTGATGATCGCGGCGATCGCGGGCGGCTTCGTGCGCGCGGCTCAAACCCAACCGATCGATATGACGCGCGATCTGCTTGGCCGCGCGGTTGCGATTCTGCGCGACCATAAGCTCACCATCGCGGCCAAGCGCGCCGAATTGAAGCGGATGGCCGAGGCCAATTTCGATTTCACCGAAATGGCCCATGCGACCCTCGACGGCCATTGGAGCGCGCTCACGCCGGCGCAACGCGCGGCCTTCACGCAACTCTTTGCCGGCTTCATCGAGGACTCTTATCTCAATCAAATCCAGAGCTACGTGGGCCAATCGATCACCGTGCTGCGTCAGAACATGACGGATGGCCACGCCGACGTTTTCAGCACGATCACCAGCCCCGGCGAAGATCCGATCGACCTCGAGTTGCGCTTCGCGCGCGCGGCGGACGGATGGAAAATCTACGACGTTGCGGTTGACGAGGTCAGCATCACTTCCAATTATCGCACCCAGTTCGACCATGTGCTCCGCGAGCGCGGCTTCGACACGCTGATGGCGGACTTAAAGGCGAAACGGCGACAGCTTGAGGCGTCGCTGGCGAACAACGGCGGCAATTAACGCCGGGACGGGCGATCGCGCGCCGCCTACCAGGCGACGTAGCCGCCATCGATCGCCAGCACCGTGCCGGTAACGTAGCTCGACGCCGGACCGGCGAGATAAATTACCGCGCCGCGAATCTCCTCGGGCCGGCCCAGCCGTCCGAGCGGCGTCCCCTGTTCCATCCGCTCGCGATTGCGCGACTTCGCCATCCCGGCCTCGGTCGCCTCGGTGGGAATCCATCCGGGCGCGATCGCGTTGACCAGAATTCCGTACCGCGCCCATTCGACCGCAAGCTGGCGGGTCAGATTGACCAGCGCCGCTTTGGCCGCGACGTAGGCCGAGAGCCGATAGATCGAGCTCGCGACCGTGCCGTAAATCGAGCTCATATTGATGACGCGGCCGGGGCGGCCTTTTTCGATTAGCCCGCGCGCGAAACGCTGCGCCAGCATCATCGGCGCGGACAGGTTGGTCGCGAGCGCGGCGTCCCAGATTTCACGCGAAAGCGTCTCGGCGCGGCCGGTCGGCGAA
>DAHZDR010000078.1 GCA_027403435.1 Deltaproteobacteria bacterium | reverse complement strand
ACGGTCAGCCGCGGGATGAACGTCCGCATCGGCGAGTCCGGATTTTCGGACGCGCGCGCCGCCAGCGCCAGCCAGATCATCACCAGCGTGAAGGTCGCGCCGAAGCAGACCAGGCCGCGAAACTGCGCGCCGATATTGTTGAAGTAAAGCGCGAGCGCGAACAGCGTGACGATCGCGGGGACGAACGCCGCCGCCCGCCACGAGATCGTCAATCCGCCGCCGCTTGATTCAGGCCCGCCGGGAGTCATCGGCCGCCAGTATCCCGCAAGCCCGCGCGGATAGACAAGCCGCCGCGACGATGGCACGCTCGCGCACAACACCGGCGGGCGACAGCCGATCGCGGGTCGCCGCGCCGTTCGCTTGCGGAGGTTCACAATGTATCAGTCATTCGAATATTCGGTCACCGACGGAATCGCGCTGGTGCGCCTCAACCGTCCCACCAAGCTCAATTCGATCGACGCCGTGATGGTGCGCGAATTCGGCGAGCTGGTCGCCAACGTCCGCGACACTAAAGACGTGCGCGTGGTGGTCTTTACCGGCAACGGCCGCGCGTTTTGCGCCGGCGCCGATATCGCCAATCTCAACAGCATCACGAACAGCGGCGATTTCATGGGCTTCATCGAACGCGTGCAGATGGCTTTCAACGCGATCGAAGACCTTGACCGCCCAACGATCGCGGCGATCAACGGCCTGGCGTATGGCGGCGGATGCGAACTGTCGCTGGTCTGCGATTTTCGGATCATGGCCGAGGAAACGACGATCGGCGTGCCGGAAATCCTGATTGGCGTGCTGCCGGGCGCGGGCGGCACGCAGCGGCTCTCCAAGATGCTGCCGCCGGCGATCGCCAAGCGCATGATCTACCTGGGCGATTCGCTCACCGCCGCCCAGGCCCTTCAGTTCGGCCTGGTGAATCAAATCGCGCCGGCGGCGCGGGTGCTTGACGCCGCGATGGATTTCGCGCGCCGCCTCATCAAGATGCCGCCGCTCGCCGTGCGCTGCGCCAAGCTGCTGGTCCATACGGGAATGAACGTGGACTTGAAGAGCGGAATCGAGGCGGAACGGCAGGCGATGGGCTTTCTGTTCGGCACCGAGGATCGGGTCGAAGGGATGGGCGCGTTTCTGGGCAAACGCCAGGCGACGTTCAAGGGCCGTTGATTTTGGGAAAATTCAACCGGCCGTTTGCTTGCCGGCGCGCAACCGATCGCGCTATAAGCTGAAGTGTTCGCAACTATTAGGAACTTTCGCGGGAAAAACGTATATCGAAAAATGTATTGCGCGGCTTGGCGGAGACGCCGGCCGCGGGCCGGACGCGCGCTCGCGTGGGGATGCGGCGCGCGCCGCAAGAAGGAGAATCGTACATGGCGGAGTTCGACACGATCATTCGGGGCGGAATGCTGGTCGATGGCACGCGGATGCCGCGTTATCGCGGGGACGTGGGGATCAAGGACGGCCGGATCGCCAAACTCGGCTACCTCAAACCGCATCAGGCCAACAAGGTCATTGACGCCGACGGCCAAATCGTCGCGCCCGGCTTTGTCGATCTGCATACGCATTACGACGCCCAGCTATTCTGGGACCCGTACTGCACGATTTCGAGCTGGCACGGCGTCACCTCGGTTGTAATTGGCAATTGCGGATTCGGCTTCGCGCCGGTCAAGCCCGAAATGCGCGATCGCGCGATGCTGATGATGACGCGCACCGAGGCGATTCCGTACGCCTCGATGAAGGCCGGGATGCCGTGGGACTGGGTGACCTATCCCGAGCTCCTCGACAGCATCGAGCGGCGGCCCAAGGGCGTCAATATGCTGCCGTTCATGCCGCTGGCGCCGCTGATGATTTGGGTCATGGGCCTGGATGACGCGAAATCGGGCCGCAAACCGACCGAGTCCGAAACCAGGGAGATGTGCCGCCTACTTCATGAGGCGATGGACCATGGCGCGTGTGGATGGTCGGCGCAACGCCTCGGCCAGAACAGCGTCCAGGCCGACTATGACGGCACCCCGATGGTCACCGACCTGATGCACGATGAAACCGCACTGGCGTTCGCGCGAGTCCTGGGCGAGCGCAACGAGGGCTTCATCCAGATGACTTACATTCCGAGTGGCGGCGACGCGGAGGCCGTCCAAGGGCAGGCCGAGCGGCATTACGAAGATCTCGCCAGCGTCAGCGGCCGGCCGATATTGTATAATGCGATCCTGGTCAACGATACCTATCCAGAACGCTTCCGTCATCAGTTGCAATGGCTCGAAAGCTGCGTGAAGCGCGGGATTCGCGTTTACGGTCAGAGCGTCAGCCTTGAGCAAGGATTCACATTTTCCTTAAGGGATTGGAACCTGTGGGACGACATGCCGGCGTGGCGCGAAGCCACCACCGGACCGATCGAGGACCGGCTGATCAAGATGTCGGACCCGGAGCGGCGGCCGGAACTCCGCAAGGTTGAACAGACCGGCATCATCACCAACAAC
>DAHZDR010000063.1 GCA_027403435.1 Deltaproteobacteria bacterium | reverse complement strand
CGGGCCGCCGCGAGCGCGCCGCCGACGGGCAGGAGGCGATTTATCAGGCCGATACGCCAAGCCTCAGCCGCGCCGATCGTTTCCGCCGAGAACATCAGTTCGAGCGCGTTGGCGATTCCGACGATCCGCGGCAGGCGTTGCGTTCCGCCCGCGCCCGGCACGGTGCCGATCCGGGAGCTGGTGATCGCGAAACTCGCGCCCGCGCCGGCGAAGCGCAGATCGCACGCCAGCGCCAGTTCGCATCCGCCGGTGATGCAATAACCTTCGATCGCGGCGATCACCGGCTTGTCCAGCCGCTCGAGGGTCGCGGTGAGTTCGCGCCAGCGTCCGAAATACTCGATTCCCGCCGCCGGGGATTTGATCGCCAGCGCGTCGTTGAGGTCGGCGCCGGCGGAGAAACCGTCTTCGCCGCCGGTGATCACGAGCGCGCGCGCATCGGGTTCGCTTTCGGCCCGCCGCGCCGCCGCGATCAGCGCGTCCATCATTTGGACGTTTACGGCGTTGCGCCGCTCGGGCCGGTTGAGCGTGATTATAAACGCCGGTCCTTCCCGGCGCGTGGCGATAGTCTTGAAGTCCATTTTTTCCCTTCTCCGCGCTCGCCAACGATGGCGGGACTTTGAAATCGCTTGCGAACATTGCTACAGCGGCTTCGTGACGCAAACTGAATTTGCCGCTGCGACGCGCCGCCGCCCATGCGCGGCCAGCCGCGGCCGCGGGGAGTCCCGATGAGTATCCTGACCGAACGGCAAATCGCGATCCGCGACCTGACGCGCGAGTTCGTGCGCAAGGAGATTACGCCCTTTGCCGCCGAATGGGACCGCACCGAGACCGTCCCGCTCGAGACCGTGCGCAAGATCGGCGCGCTGGGGCTGTTCGGCGTATGCGTTCCGGCCGAGTGGGGCGGCAGCGGGGCGGATTTCACCTCCTACCTGGTGGCGACCGAGGAACTCGCCTACGGCGACGCCGGTATCTGCAACATGGTCAGCGCCACCAACTCCTTTGGCTGGAAGCTGCGCGACTTTGGCGCGCCGGCGCAGAAGGAACGCTTCCTGCGTCCCGTCGCGAGCGGCGGGCAAATCGGCTGCATGGCGCTGACGGAGCCGCACGCGGGTTCCGACGCCGCCGCGATCCGCACCCGCGCCGTGCGCCGCGGCGACCATTACGTAATCAACGGAACCAAGGCCTTGATCACTTCGGGACGCTCCGCCGACGTTGCGGTGGTGCTGGCGGTAACCGACCCGTCGCTGGGCAAGCGCGGCATTTCCGCTTTTGTGGCGCATACCGATCAACCGGGCTATCGCGTGATCCGGCTCGAACGCAAACTCGGCCATCGCACCAACGACACCTGCCAGATTCTGTTCGAAGATCTCGAAGTTGCCGCCGAGGACATGGTGGGCGCGCCGGGCGACGGCCTGAGAATCGCGCTCTCCGCGCTCGATAGCACGCGCGTGGGCGTCGCCGCGCAGGCGGTCGGCGTGGCGCGGGCGGCCTTCGACGCCGCGCTGAATTACGCTCGGGAACGCGAAACCTTCGGCAAAAAAATCGTCGAACACCAGGCGATCGCCTTCATGCTGGCCGAGATGGGCACCGAGATCGAAGTCGCCCGGCAGATGTACCTTCACGCCGCCGCGCTCAAGGACCAGGGCGTGCGCTGCGTCAAGGAGGCCTCGATGTCAAAGCTGTTCGCCGCGCGGATGTGCGAGCGGGTCTGCTCGATGGCGATTCAGATTCACGGCGGCTACGGTTTCGTCAATGACTATCCGGTCGAGAAGCTCTATCGCGACGCGCGCGTCTTCCAGATCTATGACGGCTCCAACGAAGTGCAAAAGATTCTGATTTCGCGCGAATTGATCGCCGGCCGCTGATCGCGGCGGCGAAGCGGGAGTCGGCGCCGCATTCCCGCACGGTGTCGAGGACGGCCAACGCCGCCGCGCCCGCGCGGCTCTATCCTGGCGCGGTCAGCTTTCCACCGCCGCCACGCCGCCAATTGCGCGCCTGAGGCGTGAAACCGGGCTGCGGCGTTTTCGTACTAACCGGCAGTCGCAATCAATCGCAGCTTTTCGGTTCGAGGCGCTCCTATGGCTAAATCGATCCTCAGCAACTCGATTCGCGCGCTGACTGGCCTATCCGCGCTATACGCGCCAGCGGGGATCCAGCAAAGCCTGTCGCAAGCCGGTTCGGACGTAGTCGGCGATTTCGATTATCTAATCGATAACGCCCAGTTCGGTCTCGCGGACATAGTACCCTCGCCGCTTCATATCACCAGGCGGAACCGCGGCTTTTGCAAACCGGAGTTCGATCTTGCGCTCGGCGGCGTGGGCGCGGTCTGGGGCGGTGCGCTTGCGCTCGACCAGACCATGCAGAGCCAGCTGACGCGACGGCTGTTTGCCGACCTGCCGGGCAAGCTTGCCGCGCCGCCGTCACCGACCGGATAGCTATGGCTGGCGGCGCCCTTCAAACCGGACGGGCCAGGCGCGGCCGGTGGAGCAATGAATGCCGCGATGAATCACGCGTGGCCAGGGAATTTTGCGCGTGGTTTTTCGTTGCATGCTAACGCGGCTCTCGCGAAGCGCGTCCCGCCGGCAATTCGCCTGGGGACCGCCAGCGAAAGAGTTCCGACAAGACTTTTGGGGGAAGTAATTTATGCGCGGGCGGACAAAACCTGGTTTGTGCCTCATTCTTCTTATGATCGTCCTGCGGGCTAGTTCGGCCGCGGCGCTTCCGCCATCCACGATCGGAATGGCCGCTGGATCGTTCACCGCATTGTTCGCCTGGACGGTTCCGATGATGATGCGGGGGCAGCCGGGGTTTACGCTGCTCGGCTCGGAAGTGGGTTCCGACTTCAAGTACCTTGGCAATAACCTGGTGTGGGACGGCGAGGATATTGGCACAGCTCCGTTGCATATCGCGGACCCGAACAGCCCCTTTCGCTCGGAAGATTTCTACTTGGCGTTTGCGGGGCTAGGCGCGGTGTGGGGCGGCTCTTTTTCGCTTGACCAGACCATGAGGAGCCACTTGCAAAACATGAGCGGCATGGACGCCGGACTGCTTGAACACACGAGCTACGGCCTGCTCAGCGTCTCCACGGCTGGACTGTACGGTTACGGACTCTACTCTGGCGATACGCGGGCGCGCGACATGGCAATCACCGCGGGCGAGGGGGCGGGCATCTCAACGCTCGTCGACAGCCTCATTATCAAGACCGCCTTCGGACGGCTGAGGCCGTCCCAGACCGGCAGCCATACCGCCTTTTTCCGTGGCGGCAGATCGTTCGTCTCGGGCGACGTGACGCCGATGTTTGCGCTTGCGGCGGGACTGAGTGAGTATTTCAACAACGCCTGGTACGCTTCCGTTCCCATCTACGCCGTCGCATTGACGGACGGATTTGGCCGGATGGGGTACAACGCGCATTGGTTTTCCGACGTGATTGGAGCGGCGATGCTGGGTGCGCTGACCACCGAGTTGTTCGTACATCTCCACGCGCAGCACGCGTTGGAGAGCGGCCGGTGGCAGCTTATCTCCTCCGCGCCGCCTTCCACTCCTCTGGACCCGTATCCCATGGGCCTGGGGGTGGGCCTTTCGTATAACTGGTGACGGCGCTGTGGCGACGCGCGGGCGCTCGGTTGACATACGCACGCATCCGGCCTGTATGCCGGCGACGAGCGCGCGCGACCGCCGAGTTCGTTTCGGCGGTTGCTGGCGACGCCGGCCGCCACTCC
>DAHZDR010000320.1 GCA_027403435.1 Deltaproteobacteria bacterium | reverse complement strand
TGCGTCGAAGCGGCGCCGGGAATTTTCGAACTGCGCGACGACGATCGCAGCTACGTGCTCCTGGAGCGGCCGCCCGCTTCGCTGCGGGCGAAGGTCGAGTTGGCGGCGCGGCTATGCCCGCGCCAGGCGATTCGCTTGCTGAATGACTAGGCGCGTCGCGCCGCCCGCCGGCAAGGCCCTGGAACCGTGGCGAAATTCAAAAGGCCTGGAGGTAATCGGAAGCTTATGCCCGCTCTTAAACTGGATTCGGTTGACGTTATCGATCCCGATCTCTACGTCGCGCGCGGCTATCCGCACGCGGAATGGGCGCTGATGCGCCGTGAGGCGCCGGTGTACCGGTACGAGCGGCCGAACGTCGATCCTTTCTGGGCCGTCACCGGCCACGCGCCGATTGTGGAAATTTCGCGCCAGCCCGCGCTCTTCAAAAGCCTCCAGCGCCTGTTCATGACGATCAATCAGGAAGGCGCGCCCGATCCCAACCAAGGCGTCCTGCGCCAACTGCTCAATATGAATCCCCCCGAGCACGGCGCCTATCGCGGCGTCGTCAACCGGCGTTTCACGCCGCGCGGCGTGCAGGTGATGCGCCAGCAAATCGAGGCGATCACGACCGAAGCGCTCGACGCCCTGGCCGGACGCGAGGAATGCGACTTCGTGCTGGAAGTCTCGGCCAAGCTGCCGCTCGCCGTGATCGCCGAAATGTTCGGCATCCCGCGCGCCGATTGGGACACGATGTTCAGGCTGAGCAATATGATGATTGGGCCGTCGGATCCCGAGTACGGCGGCGATAAAACGATCAAGGAAACTCTCGAACAGGCGCGGATGGAGTTCTTTCAGTACTTTAGCGCGCTGGTCGAAGAGCGCCGCAAAAATCCGCGCGACGACCTCGCCAGCGCGCTCGCCAATGGCCACGTCAACGGCGCGCCACTGCCGATCTTCGAGCTGATGTCCTATTTCGCGCTGCTGATAATCGCCGGCAATGAAACCACCCGCAACGCGACCACCGGCGGCCTCTTCGCTTTCATTGAACATCCGGACCAATGGCGCCGGCTGAAAGCCGATCCGTCGCTCGCGCCGCGCGCGGTCGATGAGATCCTGCGCTGGATTTCGCCGGTGATTCAGTTTAACCGGGAGGCGACGGCGGACACCGAACTGCACGGCCATAAGATCCGCGCCGGCGACCTGCTCACCCTCTTCTATCCCTCGGCCAATCGTGACGAGACGGTCTTCGACCGTCCCGGCGAATTCGACATCGGCCGCAATCCGAATCCGCATATCGCCTTCGGCATCGGCGAACATTTCTGCCTCGGCGCGAATCTGGCGCGGCTGGAGCTGCAAGTGATGTTCCGGCAGTTGGCGCAACGGCTGGAAACGATCGAACTGGCCGGACCGATTCAGCGGATGCGCTCGAGTTTCGTCGGCGGAATCAAGCACATGCCGGTGCGCTATCGGATTCGGCCGCGCGCCTGATCACCGCGCCGTCGGCGCGCCACCGCCGCCCGCCTCCGTCCGATGGCGCGCGGCGAGCGCCTGCCGCAGTTCCGCGTCATATCCGTAAATATCGTCGAAGAAGCGTACTTCGCCGTCAGGTTCGACCACCGCCGTGCTGTAGAGGATCAGCACGGGAATCGGACTGGCAAGGTTGACCTGCACGGTCTGGTTGCCGTTCATCGTTTGCTCGATTCGATCCACCGTCCATTCCGGCCTCCCGCGCAGCACCCACGCCGCCAGCGCGACCGGATGCCGCACGCGGATACATCCGTGGCTGAAATCCCGCCGCGACCGGTCGAACAATTCGGGCGCGGGCGTGCTGTGCAAATAGACGTTGTAGCTGTTGGGAAACATGAACTTGACCAGGCCGAGCGCGTTTTTCGGCCCTGGCTTCTGCCGGATATTGAGCGCGCCCGAGCGTAATCCCGCCAAAGTCGCATCGCTCACCGGACCGTCGCTCACCAGCGTTCCCGCCGCATTGAAGACCGCGTAATTATGGCTCGCAAGGTAGCCGCGATCGCGCACGATTTTCGCAATCAGCTCACCGCGCGTAATCGAATACGGCACGTTCCACCACGGCCGGAAAATCACGTACCGCAGCATCCCGGTGAACACCGGCGTCTGATGACGGTAGGCTTTGCCGACCACCACGCGCATCTCGAGGAACGGCGCCGGCTGGCGGCGCATCGTGCGCAGGATGAATTCGGGAATGTTGACGACGATCGGCGGCTCCGGAAACTCCAGCGGCATCCAGCGGTAACGCTCCAGCGTGTAGTCGAGTTGTTCGACCCGATAGCGCAACGGCATGTTCATCGTCGCGACCGTCGCTTTGCCGAGCACGCCGTCGGGCGCAAGTCCGTGACGTTGCTGAAAGCGCTTGACCGCGTCAACCAGCGCGCCCTGATAGCGCGTCGCGTCCGCGGACGCAACCGCCGCCGGCGGAAGGTCGCCGACCAGCCGCAGCCGCGCCGCAAGTTGCGCGATTCCGGCGTAAGCGCCGCCCGGATGGACAGAAGCGGCCGGCATCGGCAGCGCCGGGCCGTCGCCGGCGCGCGCAAGTTCAAGATAATGGGCCAATGCGGCTTCGGCGCGTTGGTAGCCGGCGTAGGGCGGCTCGACCTGGGTGATAATCGCGGCGGGGTCCGGAGCGTGGATAAATTCGTCGCGCAGCGTCCGCGCCAAATCCAGCGTTTTCGGTCCCACGTCAAGATAAAACTTGACCGCGCGCGGATTGACGCGGCCAATCCGCAAATTCGAAATGTAGCGCATCGCGCATACGGTCAGCGCCAGGTCGAAACGCGCGACTTCGCCGGCGGGCGGATTCGGCGCATGCGCACGCAGCCGTTCGAACCGCACCAGCCATCGCCCGCCGTCGTAGTCGGCTGGATCGAGTCCCTTGAGCCGCGCCTGTTTGAACAGCTCGATCATGCCGAGCGCGGAGGGCGTCGGCGCGCCGTTCACGATCCATGCGGGCGTCCATCCGCCGGCGTTGTAGAATTCGACGACCGAATCCTTGTATTGCGAAAAATCCGGCCAATGCAATTCCGCAAGAGTTCCCGCATTGGCGAGCGCTTGCAGCTCCGCGCCGACGCTCCCGGCCGCCGGTGACGGCGCGATCGTCGCCGTCGGCGAAATGCTTCCGGCCGCGGACGGCGCCGCCGCCTGTCCGCGCGCCGTCCCCACCGCGGCGGCGATCGCAATCGCGGCCATCGCCGCGACGAGGATCCGTGGTGCGGCCACGAACGAAATCGCGGCCGCCTGGGACAAACGCGGCGACTCCGCAACGGCGGCCGGAGACGCCAATCGATTGTGAGTTTTCCTCATCGCATTCTTTTTTTCTTCAGCCGGATTGGCCGAACGGCGCCATTGTATTCGTATGCACCGGGTCAGATCGGCGTCAGGCGCCAGATATCGCGGTTGTATTCCTGAATCGTCCGGTCGCTTGAAAACCAGCCGATCCGCGCCACGTTAAATATCGATTTGCGATACCATTTGGCCGGCTCCACGTATTCCCGCTCCATCGCCGCCTGCGTCTCGACGTAACCGGCGAAGTCGGCCAACAAAAAATACTCGTCGCGATTCAGCAGCGCGTCGCGAATCCAGCGGAACAGCCCCGGCTCGTCCGGACAGAAACGATCGGAGGCGAGCGCGTCGAGCACGCGGCGAATGCGCGGATCGCGCTCGTAGTATTCCCGCGGCCGGTAACCGTCGGTTTGCTTGAGTTCGGCGATCTGTTCGGCGGTAAGCCCGAAAATGAAAATATTTTCGGCGCCGACGGCCGCGCTGATTTCGATATTGGCGCCGTCGAGCGTGCCAATCGTCAGCGCGCCGTTCATCGCGAACTTCATATTGCCGGTGCCCGACGCCTCCATCCCGGCGGTCGAAATCTGCTCGGAAATATCCGCCGCCGGAATGATCTTTTCGGCCAGCGAAACCCGATAGTCGGGCACGAAGGCGACCTTGATCAGGCCGTGCGTGCGCGGGTCGGTGTTGATCGTCTCGGCCAGCTGGTTGATCAGCTTGATGATCATCTTGGCCGCCCAATAGCCTGGCGCGGCCTTCCCCGCTATCAGGTAGGCGCGCGGCGCCGACGGCTCGATGCCGTCCTCGACCAGCGCCAGGTACTGATGCGCCACGCCGAGCGCCATCAGGAGTTGGCGCTTGTATTCATGGATACGCTTGGCCTGAACGTCGAAAATCGCGGCCGGATCGAGATCGACGTGGGCGATGCGGTTGACGATGCGCGCAAGGCGCTCCTTGTTGCCGCGCTTGATCGCGGCAAATCGCGCCCACATTTCAGCATCCCCGGCGTAAGGTTCGAGGCCGCGCAAATCCTCAAGATTGGTCGCCCATCCCGGCCCGACGGTCTCGTCCAGCAACGCCGCCAGTCCCGGATTCGCCATCAGCAGCCAGCGCCGCTGCGTCACGCCGTTGGTCTTGTTGCTGAAGCGCGCGGGCCACAGTTCATGAAAATCCGGCGCA
>DAHZDR010000523.1 GCA_027403435.1 Deltaproteobacteria bacterium | reverse complement strand
GGGTGCTGAGTCTGGGCGTGACGCTGATTCTACTGGCGACGCTGATCGTGCTGCCGGCGCTGTTCGAGCTGCTTGGCGCCCGCGACCAAGCGCCGCCGCGCGCCGGCCAACGCCCGCGGGCGCTGATTCCGGAAGTCGTCGAAAACGAACCGGACACCGCGCGCAACGAGCCGCCGCGCGCCACCGGCACCGGCGGCCTGTAGCGGCCAGGCCAAATCAATTCGCTGTCATGGATACGCGCCACGCGGCGCGATAGTTGCGCTTTATTGCAACTATCGTGACGCGGCGATGAGGTCGGCGCGCAAGTCAGGCGGGTTTGAACTTGACCAGCGTATGCTCCGGCGTCACGTCGTCGAAAACGACCGTCACCGGCATCCCGATTTTGATCCGCTCCGGCGCCGCCAGCAAATTGGTGGTCATGCGCGGACCTTCGTCGAGTTCCACGATCGCCAGCACATAAGGCCCGTCGGCAAACGAACGGCTCGAGGCGCGGCGCACGACGGTATAGCTATAAAGCTTGCCGCGGCCGCTCACCGGGCGCCATTCGAGGTTTTCCGACATGCAGTTGGGGCATTGCGGGCGCGGATAGTGAATGAAGGCGCCGCATCCGCCGCATTTTTGCAGTTTCAATTCATGCCGGCGCGCGGCGTCCCAGTAAGGCGCGCTGACGGGCGAAGGTTTCGGCAGAGGTTTATGGTATTCGCTCATGACCGGCGCTCCAGAATCAGGCTGACCTGTTCGCTCATGATGCCGCCGTTGCCGTTGACATAGGCGCGCGCGACGTTCTTGACCTGGCGCGCGCCGCCACGGCCCATCAGTTGGCGGATTGCTTCGACCACATGGCTCATTCCGCCGCCCAATCCGGGCTGGCCGAACGATAACTGGCCGCCGTGGGTGTTGCACGGGAAGTCGCCGGCGTATGACAGGTCGTGCTCCGCGACGAACGGCCCGCCCTGCCCTTTCTTGCAAAAGCCCGCGTCCTCGAGCGTGACCAGCACGGTAATCGTGTAGCAATCGTACGGGCAGACAAGATCGATGTCCTTGCGCTCGACGCCCGCCATCCCGAAGGCGTGATCGGCGGCCGGCTTGATCGGCGAATCGGTCAGCGACGGCGCATAGGTGATGCTCGAGTGATTGGAATATTCGCCGGCGCCGAGCAGCCATGCGGGCGGATTTTTCGCGCGCCGCGCGACTTCCGGCGAGGCCACGATCACCGCCGATCCGCCCGAGCAGGGGCTGACGATTTCGAACAGATGCAGCGGATCGACGATCATCCGCGAACCGAGCACGTCGGCGATCGTGAGCGGCTTGTCGCCGAACGCCGCGAGCGGATTCCTGAGCGCGTTCTTGCGCTGATCGACGGCGACTTTCGCCATCTGCTCCGGCGTGGTGCCGTACTCATACATATGGCGATTGGCGATCATTGCGTAGCCGCAATTCGCCCCGATATTGCCGTAGGGCGCCTCGAACTCGCGCTGCACCGAAACCACCGGCACGCGCTGATCGCCAAGGCGGTTGAGATCGGCGACGATGCACAACACCGCCGAGCACATCCCGGCGTCGATCGCCGCCGCCGCCCGCCAGATCATCCCGGCGGGACTCGCGCCGCCGATATCGACGACGTTGAGCATCCGCGGGTTGAGGCCGAGGACTTCGGCCGCGCTGGCCGGATAGATGAAGCCGGGATCCGCGACCGGCATCCCGACCAGAAAGCCGTCGATGGCGTTTTTTTCGAGACCGGCGTCCGCGATCGCTTCGGCCATCAGACGGCCCATCAGGCCGAGCGGCGTAACGTTCGGCGGCGCTTCCTTCCATGGTTTGAGCTCGGCGATGCCAATCGCCGCCGCTTTACCCTTGAGACTCATGGGCGCAACGCTCCTCAATCGGGAATGAATTGGGATTAGCATAGAAAATCGCGCGGGCGTTAGCGCGATCGCGGCCGGGCGCGAACCGGCGCGGGCGCCGCTGACATCGCGCGCCGCATCGTGTAGCGTGAGGCGCCTTAAAGAGGAGTTGTGACCAATGGCGTTTATTCTCTGTGACGACCACAACCTTTCCGTCGAGGCGGACGGCGTCGATCCCGCGACCGCGCGCAAGCTGATGCTGGCCGCGCCGAAGCCCGATCCGACGCCGATCGAAAAGGAAGTGATCGAGTTCGGCAAAACCCATCGCGACTGCAATCTGCGCGTGCTCGCCGACTGACCCATCCGGCGCCGCCGCCGACGCGATCGCCGCCGCGCCGGATGGACATCGCGGGCGCAGGTTTTGTAAGTTCGTTGCGTTTCGCCGGCCGCGGCCGAAGCGCAACGGGGAGCGTCACGATGCCGTCATTTGAATTGAAGGATCGCACCGCGATCGCGGGCGTGGGAGCGTCGGCTTACGGCCGGCGCCTGATGCGCAGCGCGATCGATCTCGGCGCCGACGCGATCGCCGCCGCGCTCGACGACGCCGGCCTTGCGCGCGACCGGCTCGACGGCATGATCGTCACCTTCGGCACGCCGATCGGCGCCGACGCCGACACCCTCGCCGCCGTGCTCAATCTGAAATTGCGCGCGTATAGCCAGACCTGGGCGCACGGCCGCTTCACCGCCAGCGCGATTCAATGGGCCGCGATGATGGTCGCGTGCGGAATGGCGAATTACGTCGCCTGCCTCGCCGCGGTCAGCTTCTCGGGCTTGCGCCGGCCGATGATGGGCGGCGCGGGCGACAGCGAAGGCGCGCGCGAGGCGGGCGGCTCGCATGGCGAGGATCCCGTCTTCGGCATGACTTCGCCGGGCGCCGGCGCCGCGTTGGTGGCGCGCCGCTATTTTGCACGCCACGGCGCGACCAGCGCGCAGCTGGCCGCCGTGCCGGTCGCCTTTCGCAAGCACGCGGCGCTCAATCCCGCCGCGATCATGCGCGAGCCGTTCGACGCCGCCGACCATCAGGCGTCGCGCCTGGTCTGCGCGCCGCTGCATCTGCTCGACTACTGCCTGATCAATGACGGCGCCGCGTGCGTGATCGTCACCAGCGCCGAACGCGCGCGCGATTTGCGCAAGCC
>DAHZDR010000520.1 GCA_027403435.1 Deltaproteobacteria bacterium | reverse complement strand
CATCGCCGGGCTGAGCGCGGCCTATCGGTTGCGCGAACTTTCGGACGCGCACGGCCGGCCGATTACGATCGAATTGTACGAAGCGGACGCGCGGCTCGGCGGCGCGCTCGAAACGGTCCGGCGCGACGACTGCATCATCGAGACCGGCGCCGATTCGATACTCACCGAAAAGCCCGCCGCGCTCAAACTCGCCGAACGGCTCGGGATCGCCGGCGAACTCGTGCCGACGCGGGAGCAATTCCGCAAGACCTTCGTCGTCTATCGCGGCCGGCTGATCGAATTGCCCGAGGGTTTTGCGCTGCTCGCGCCGGCCCGGATTGGCCCGGTCCTGCGCAGTCCGTTGTTCAGTCCGATCGGCAAGCTAAGGATGGCGCTCGAACCCTTAATCCCGCGCCGGCGCGCGGCCGGCGATGAAAGTCTCGCGGCTTTCGTGCGCCGCCGCTTCGGCGACGAAGTCCTCGTGCGGGTCGCGCAGGCGCTCGCCGGCGGAATTTACACGGCCGACCCCGAGCGGCTCAGTATCGCCGCGACGCTGCCGCGTTTCGTCGCGATGGAGCGCGAGCACGGCAGCGTGATTCGCGGACTACGCGCGGCGGCGCGAGCGCGGGCGGCCGGCATGCGCGGGGCCAGCGGCGCGCGCTGGAGCCTGTTCGTCAGTTTCCGCGGCGGCGTCGGCCGGCTGGTCGAGGCGCTGGCGGCGCGGTTCGAGGGTTCGATCCGGATGGGCCGGGCGGTCGCTTCGATCGTTTCCGTCCGCGCGGACGATGGCGGCGCGCCGCGCTGGCGCCTGCGCTTTGCCGACGGCGCCGAGAGCGCCGCTGACGCGATCGTCTGCGCCGCGCCCGCCTTCGCCGCGGCCTCCGCGCTGGCCGAGTCGCATCCCGCGCTGAGCGCGAAGCTCGCGGAGATCGAGTATGCGTCGGCCGCGGTCGTGAACCTCGCTTACCGGACCGGCGATTTTCCGGCGCCGCCGGCGGGTTTCGGCTTCGTCGTGCCGGCGGCCGAGCGGCGGCGGATTATCGCGGGGAGCTTTTCGAGCCTCAAGTATGCGGGCCTCGCGCCGGCGGGAACGATCCTCGCGCGCGCCTTTATCGGCGGCGCGCTCAATCGCGAATTGATGGCATTGACCGACGCCGGGATGGCCGCCGCCGCGCGCGACGAATTTCGCGACCTGCTCGGCGTCAGAGCGGAGCCGTCGCTGACGCTGGTCAGGCGCTGGCCCAACTCGATGCCGCAATATGTCGTCGGCCATCTCGACCGCGTCGCGGAAATCGAACGGCTGGCTATGGAAATCCCCGGGCTCGAACTGGCGGGCGCCTATTTGCGCGGCGTCGGCATCCCGGATTGCGTCGCCGGCGGCGAACGCGCGGCGGAGGCGATTTTCGCCTGGCTTGGCGAGCCGCGCTGATGGCGCGGCGCTGCCGCGCGGCGCCTGACGATGCGATAATGCCGGCGGAGGCGAAGCGCGATGTCCCGATCGGAGTCGAACGATCACGCAAATTCCGAATCCGGCGCGCCGCCCGGATGGGAGCGGGTGATCGCGCACGCCGACATGGACGCCTTTTACGCCTCGGTCGAAATCCTCGACCGTCCGGAGCTGCGCGGCCTGCCGGTAATCGTCGGCGGCGGCGCGAATCGCGGCGTGGTGTCTTCGGCGTCGTACGCGGCGCGCCGTTTCGGCGTGCGCTCCGCGATGCCGACGGTGGAGGCGCGCCGGCTCTGTCCGCACGGAGTTTTCGTGCGCGGCCGGATGGATCGCTACGTCGAAATCTCCCGGACGATCCGCGAGGTCTTTGAGAGCTTCAGCCCGATCGTCGAGCCGCTCTCGCTGGACGAGGCGTTTCTCGATCTGACCGGCGCCGGGCGGCTGCTGGGTCCGCCGCTCGCGGCCGCCAGCGCGCTCAAGCGGCGCGTGCTGGAGCGCACCGGGCTGGTGGTTTCGGTCGGCGTCGCGCCGGTCAAGATGGCGGCGAAGATTCTGAGCGACCTGTCGAAGCCCGACGGCCTGCTCGCGATCGGCCCGGAGTATCTGCGCGCGTTTCTCGAGCCGCTGCCGGTCGAGCGGCTATGGGGCGTCGGCCGCGTCACGCTCGAGCGGATGCATCGCGCGGGCATCTGCCTGATCGGGGATTTGGCGCGGCGCGACGCCGGCGAGCTCCGCGCGCGGTTCGGCTCGATCGGCCCGCATCTGCGGGAACTTGCGTGCGGCCGCGATCCGCGTCCGGTGGTCGCCGACTGGCGGCGCAAATCGTACGGCGAGGAAAATACTTTTGAACGCGATTTGGCTTCCGGCGCGGACGAGCTCGGGCGCGCGCTGATCGCCCATGCCGAAGCCCTGGGCCGGCGGCTGCGCGCCGATCGGGTCGCCGCGCGCACGATTACGCTGAAGCTCAAGCTGGCGCGGCCGCTGGGCGGCGGCCGCTATCCGCTGGTGACGCGCAGCCTCTCGCTGGACGCTCCGACCGACGACGGCGCCGCGATCATGCGGGCCGTCCGCGCGTTGCTGGCGCGCGCGGCCGTCGGCGAAAAAATCCGGCTCGCCGGCGTGCAGGCGCACCATCTGGAACGCTCCGATCCACGCCAATTGGGACTGTTCGATCAAAAAGTCGCGATCGCCGTGGCGCGCAACGCGCGGCTCAACCGCGCGCTCGACGCGGTCGCCCGCCGCTTCGGCGAGGACGCGGTCACGCGCGGCCTCGCGCATGCCGAGCGCGCCGCCCCCACGCATCGGATCAAATAGCCGCCGCCCGCGCCCCGCCGGTTATCGGTCATGGGCGGCGAATTCGAAATCCAGATCGATGAACCTAAT
>DAHZDR010000441.1 GCA_027403435.1 Deltaproteobacteria bacterium | reverse complement strand
GCAGAATCGCCAGTCCGCCGTCGCCGAAATCGCCCCATCCCGTCACCAGTCCGATCTCGGCGTCCTTGACCTGCCGCGGACCGCACTGATGGCGCAACTGGCGCGCCGCCTCGACGATATGGTTCATTCCCCACACATGAGCCTCCGAAAGTAGTCCGCCATGCGTATTGAGCGGCAGTTCGCCGCCCAGCCGGATTCGCTCGGGCGTGAGGAAATCTTTGATCTCGCCACGCTTGCAGAAACCCATCGCCTCGATTTGCAGCATCACGACGTAGGTAAAGCAGTCGTACACTTCCAGGAAATCGATGTCCTTGTGCGCCACCCCCGCCATCGCGAACGCCTTGGGCGCCGCGAAGCTGAGTCCAATCACGAACGGATCGGGCCGCGCCGGAATATCGTCGGCGGGATACGGATGGCCCTCGGCGACGCCGGAAATATACACCGGCGGATGCTTCAGGTCGCGCGCCCGCTCGGCCGAGGTCACCACCACCGCGCACGCCGCGTCGGTCTCGAGGCAACAATCGTACAGCCGGAACGGATACGACACCCAGCGCGCCGCGAGGTAATCGTCCATCGTCAGCGGCCGGCCGCGCATCATCGCCTTGTCGTTGAGGTTCGCGTTGGCGCGGCCGTTGACCGCGACCGCGCCCATCGTTTCGAACGGCGTGCCGTACAGATGCTTATGGCGCGTCGCCAGCCACGAATACCATTGCACCGGCACGGTCGCCCCGAACGGCAGATAGTAGGCGCCGATCGTGTTCATCATCGGATTCGGCTCGGGCATCGGCTTTTCGCTGGTCTCCGCGCGCGCGCCGCCGCCCCGCACCGGATTCGACGAGTAGCCGTTCCAGCCCAGCGGTATCAGCACGTTGCTCGCGACGCCTCCCGCGATCGCCAGCGCCGCCGCCTGCAACGACACCACCGGACTCGCGCCGCCCATATGCACCGTCGTCGCGAAGCGCAAATCCTCGATTCCGAGATTCGCCGCGAAATGCTCCGCCACCGATCCGATCGGCGGTCCCACAATCCCGTCGATATCGTGCGGCTTCAATCCCGCGTCGCCGATCGCGTTGAGCGACGCCTCCAGCATCAACCGTAGTTCGGTCTTGCCCGATCCGCGTGTGAAGGCGCTTTCGCCCACGCCCACGATGCAAGCCTTGTCCTTGAGCGTGTCCATCAGTAGATGACCTTTTCCTCCTTCAGAATTTCGATCTCCGCGTCCGACAGTCCCAACAGCCCGCCGAACACTTCGCGATTATGCTCTCCCAGGTCGGGCGGATACGAATAGTTCAACTTCTCGACCGCGCTCAGCTTCACCGGCATCCCCGGCAAAATCCGCTCGCCGACCTCGTGATGGTCCATCTTCCACCAGTAGCCCCATTCCCACAGATGCGGATCCTTATGCAGTTCGACGCTGTCGAGCACCGGACCCGCCGCCACTCCCGCGCGCTGCAACTCCGCCGCCAGCTCCAGATGCTCGCGCGTGCGCGTCCATTCGCGCATCCGCCCGTCGAGCTCGTCGCGATTCGTCCAGCGCGCGTATTGATCGGCGTATTTCGCGTCGCGCGCCCACTGCGGATCGCCCATCGCGTTCCGCAGCGCCGTCCATTCCGCGTCGTTCGCCACCGCGATCGCAATCCATTTGTCCTCGCCGCGGCAGGGATAGGTGTTATGCGGCGCCATCGCGTCGTCGCGATTCTCCCATTGCCGCCGATCGCGCCCGTTCATGAAATAGTCGGTGAACCATTCATGCATCTGCCCGATCACCGTCTCGCCCATGCTCGCGTCGATCCATTGCCCCTCGCCCGTGCGCTGGCGATGACGCAGCGCGGCCAGCGCGTGGAACACCACCGTTGACGCCACCGCGTAATCCGGCCACGTTCCGCCCGTCTGCCGCGGCGGTCCACCCGCGTAGCCCTGCGCGTCGAACAGCCCGACGAACGCGCACGCCATCGGCCCCCAGCCCACCCAGCTCGACGGATCGAGTCCGCTTTTGCCCAGCAGCGAAACCGAAATCATGATGATGTCGGACTTTATCCGCCGCATCTCCTCGTAGGTCAGGCCGAGCTTCTCCGCCGTCCCGCGCGGAAAACATTCCAGCACGAAATCGCTGCGCCGGATGATCTCGTGCGCCAGCTCGAGCCCCCGCGGATGCTTCAGGTTGAGATTGATCGCCTTCTTGCCGTAGTTCAGCGCGTGATAAAAGCCGCTGCGATTCATCCCCGCCTTGCGCTCCGCCATCCCGGCCGGATTGGTGCGGCTGATATCGATATAGACCTGCGACTCAATCTTGATCACCTCCGCGCCCATCGTCGCCAGCCATTGCGCGATTTGCGGCCCGTTGATGATCCAGCTGAAATCCGCGACCCGGATTCCTTCCAGCGGCAAACGTCCCATCGTATGCGTCCTCGCTCGCCCGGCGCCGACCTCAGATAACGCCCGCCGCGCGCAATCCCGCCTGCGCCTCGGCGCCGATTCCGAGCCGCGCGAAAATCTCCCCGTTATGCTCCCCCAGCAGCGGCGCGCGCCGCGATTCCGGCGGCGTCGCCGACATCCGCACCAGCGTCCGCGGCATCCGGATCGTTCCCGCCACCGGATGCGCGATTTCGACGAACGCCTCGCGCGCCGCCAGATGCGGATGCTCCGCCGCCTGCGCCACCGTATGCACCGGGCCGATCGTCAGCCCCAGCCGCTGGCCCTCGGTCACCAGATAATCCATGTCATGTTTGGCCAACTCGTTACGAATCAGCGTGCGCAGAACATCGTCGTTCTCGTGGCGCCCGGTCAGCGTGTCGAAAATCTCGTTGTCGAATTCCGCCGGACTGCCCAGCAACTGTTTGAGCGCCCGCCAATGGGCGTCCGCCGCCCACAACATATAGATGTAACCGTCGCGGCACGGCAGCGGCTCCAATCCCACCTGCACATGCTTGCGCAGCCGGTTAAACGGTATTCCGATATATGAATACGCCGCCATCTCGAGCTTCGCCGTGTTGACCGTCGCCTGCCAGCAGGGCGCGTCGATCCACTGTCCGCGTCCGCTCGCGTCGCGCGCGAACAACGCCGCCATCGCCGCCGCCGCCGCGTTGGTCGCGCCCATCAT
>DAHZDR010000440.1 GCA_027403435.1 Deltaproteobacteria bacterium | reverse complement strand
GCAGAATCGCCTCGCGCGGACCGCCGTAACGCATATGCGCCGGCATCACGGCGAGCAGCGCGCGCCCCTTGGGATAATACTTATCGAGCAGCACTTCGTAGGTTTCCATCCGGATTGCGGCGGGCACGTCGTCGCCCCTGGTTTCGCCGACGAGAGGATGGAGCAGCAGGCCGTCGCAGATTTCGAGCGCGGCCTTCTGGATATATTCATGCGCGCGATGGGTGGGATTGCGGGTCTGGAAGGCGACGATCCGGCGCCATCCGAGCTCGCGGAATTTCGCGCGGGTCTGCCGCGGCTCGCGCGGATAATCGAGGAAAGTGCGGCCCGGAATATCGTCGAACAGGGCGATCGGACCAGCCAGGCGCCAGGGCGGCGTCGAGGTGACGTTTTTGGCGCCGGGATGGGCGTCGTCGGCCGTGCCAAAAACCGCTTCGGCCTCCCGCCGGGGATCGACGCGGTAGATTTCGCTGATTTTCAGGGTCGCGATCCGCTGGCCGTCCGCGGCCGCAAGCGCAACTTCCCGACCCGGCTTCAATGCGCGCGCTTCAGCCTCGCCGACGCCCAAAGTGATCGGAATCGACCACGGCGCGCCGTTGGCAAGCCGCAGGTCATCGCGGCTGCGCACGTAATCCGCCTCGCCCATAAAGCCGGTGAGCGGCGAAAAAGCGCCCGTCGCGAGCATCTCGAGGTCCGCGAGTTCGCGCGCTCCCAGCGTGACGATCGGCAGCTTCGCGGCGTGCGCGCGCAGCGCCGCGCGCTCCGGCGCGGGAACGGCGCGATCGACCAGTTCGCCGCCGCCGTGGGCGGTAATTGGATCGTTAGCCACGGAACTCATCGCGCCACCCCGTTGCGGATCAACCGCCGCGCTTCAAGCGCGCCAAGCAACTTGCCGAGGCTCTGGTCGCGCGACTCGCGGTCGGTTTCGACTACCAGTTCAGGCTTGAGCGGCTCCTCGTACGGATCGGAAACGCCCGTGAAGTTTTTGATCTCGCCAGCGAGCGCCTTCTTGTACAGCCCTTTCACGTCGCGTTCGGCGAGGACCGGAACCGGACATTTGACGAAGACCTCGAAGAACCGATCGTGGATCGCGCGCACCTCGTCGCGAATCTCACGATACGGCGAGATGGCGGCCGAGATCGCGATCACGCCGTTGCGCGCGAGCAGCCGACAGACCCATCCGATACGCCGGATGTTGGTGTCGCGGTCTTCCTTGGAAAAGCCCAGACCTTTGGAGAGATTGGCGCGAACCTCGTCGCCGTCGAGAATTTCGACGCGATGGCCGCGGCGGCGCAGCTCCTCGGCGGCAAGATTGGCCAATGTCGATTTGCCGGCGCCGGACAATCCGGTGAACCACAGGGTGAAACCTTCGCTCATTGTGAAAGGACATCGCTCCTAAATAGATTACTTTCCGAGTCTGCTAAGTTATGTAATTCCTTGGGCGCTTGCAACCGATCGCGGCGCTAATTTTCAGATCGCCCACGCCAGCCAGATTCGGCGCGCGATTTGTCGAGGAGGCGCGCGGCAAGATCCATAGGCGACTGAACCGTTTCGTCTAATTCAACTGATTTGAGCCGGTGGTTGGCTTGATCGTTTGGAGCCATCGCGATGAAGCGAACGTTCGCCGCAATCGCGTCCCGATAGTCGGCTTCGCTGTCGCCGACAAAAATCGCTTCGGCGGGGCGCGCATCGCAAAGTTCGAGCGCGCGCAGGACCATCTCAGGCG
>DAHZDR010000437.1 GCA_027403435.1 Deltaproteobacteria bacterium | reverse complement strand
AGCAGTTCCGGAATCGCGTACTTGCAGCCGAGGAAAACGCCCTTCAGATCGACGTCAACCACGCGGTCCCATTCTTCTTCGCTCATTTTATGGAGCGGGCGGGCGAAACCGATGCCGGCGTTGTTGTAGATAATGTCGAGGCGGCCGAAATGCGTAACCGTCCCGGCGACCATCCGCTCGGCGTCGGCGGCTTTGGAAACGTCGGCCTTCAGCGCGATCGCCTGGCCGCCGGCCTGCTGGATTTCGCCCGCGACGGCCCGCGCCTGGTCCTCGATCCAATCGACCACGGCGACGCTGGCGCCCTCCCGCGCAAACAGCAGCGCGGTGGCGCGGCCGATCCCGGAACCGCCGCCGGTAATGAGAGCGATTTTGTTATCGAGCTTGCCCATCTGAAAAATCTCCCAAGTTAATCCCCGCCGCCTCGGTCGGGGCCGCAAAGCCCGTAGGTTAGCGAGATCGCGGGTGCGATGGGAAACGGATCACAACCGCCTGTGCCGCCTATGCGGCGCCAAAAAAGCGGTCGAGGGCGCGGGCGGCGAACGCGTAAAATTTTCTGATAAAGCCAATGGATCGCCGGAGAGCCGGCAAGCGCAACCCCAGAAAAATCGCGGCGGTCCGCCTTAGTCGGATTTTGGATGGGCCAAACGGTCGAGCATTTTGACGATCGTGTCCCAGCTCAGCCATGCGCCGTGGCGCTCGGGGCAGACCAATCCGCCGGTGCCATGCTCGGCGTCCTCGACCAGCTTCTGTGCGCATTCCGGGCAGTTGGCGTTGGCCTCGGCGCCGCCTTTGCGCGCGCGCAATTTGGCCAACAGCTCTTCTTCGTGCTTGCGGGCCCACTCGAGTTCACGAGCGATCCGGGAGTTGTGCATCAACTCGCCGAGTTTGTCCTTTTCGTCGTTACTCATTATTATCCTCGCCGAGAGATCAGGCGCGAACAACGGACCGTTCCCGCGCTCACTCCATATCCTTGATCAATTTGCCAGTGCGCGCTTTTTCCACGGTTTCGTCGAATTTAGATCCAAGATCGACGCCCATCTGCCGCGCCCGCTTTTTCGCCCAGAGTCCGACGTTGCGCGAATCGCTGTAGAATGAGTCGTCGGGCCTGCGTGAGGTGTCAAGATTCGCCAGCCGCGAGGTTTCGCTCTCGACCACCGCGAATGACGACATCACACGGCGGGTGCGTGAAGCGCCGCAATGCGGACACGCGGGCCGCGCCGCACGGCGCGAACCCAGCATCACATGCGCGGCGATCCGGCCGCAGGCGGCGCATTCGTATTCATAGATTGGCATCGTAATTCAAGGATAATCGAGCGGCGCGGCGGCGGCAATTGAGTCGCCAAAGGGAATCGTCACGAATTGGCTGAAGCGGAAGCGAATCGGTCGAAAGCCGGGACGGAAGCGGAAAATTCCGGCTGGCCGCGCGCCGTCTCAGGAAAACCGCCGACCGCCAAGGAACGGCGTGACCAGCGAGCCGCCGGCAAACAACACCACGCCGATCGCAAGCACCGTCAGGCCCGTGATCGCCCACCATCCGGAGCCATCGATCAGGCCCAGGACGATCATCGCGACGCCCCATCCCGGCAACAGCAGCGACACGATCAGCCGCATCACGAAGCTGACCGCGCGTTCGATCCGACTCGATCCTTCGTTGGCCATTGCGCCCTCGTCCGCGATTTCGGCCGCGCCGGAAAGCGTCCGCGGCCAACCCTCTATTTAACCGACGGCGCGCCCGGCTTCAATCCGGATACGCCACCGGCTGGCGCGGACGGGACGGGCGGCGGCGCCAGCGGCCGCAGTTCGTAAAGCGCAGGCCGGTTTCCGCTCGCCGCGCGCGAAGACATCACGGCCACCAGCGCATGGCGCACGTCAGGCGCGAGTAGCGTCATCTCGGTCGGACGCGCAATCAAAAAGATTTGCTGGTCGGAGGGCGGGCCGGCGCGGGCGAACGCGCGCGGCAATTTTGGAATCGCCCGGCCGTAATACCACGCAAGCTCTTCGTCGTTAACGGCGACGTAAAGCGGCGCCCCGTCCGCGCGCGCTTCGACCCTATGCACAAACGGGCGCAGGCATCTTGTGACAGCCACGATCGGCTTGATCACGCCCGCGAACAACAGGCTCCCGGCCAGGCTGATTACGCCGATTCCGACGCCGGCGCCGATCGCGTCGCGCCGCCAGAGCGCACGGATCGCGAACGCGCCGCCGGCTAGCGTCGCCGCTGTAAACGCGATAAACGGCAAACGGAGCGTCTTGGCGCTAGCGAGAAAACCCGCCACGTACGAGGCGTCACTGGATTGAAAACGGGCGTCGAACCGCGCGAAGTGGACGCCCGCATGAGCCGCCAGCAGCGCGACGATTACGCCCGCCGGCATGACGATCGCGATCGCCCATGCGATCGCGTCGCGAATCCGCGCGGCGCCCGTGTCGGGCCGGAGCGCGCCGGCGAACAGCGCCGCGTAAAGTATCGCCAGGGGCGGAATCGCCGGCAGGATGTAATCGTCGCGTTTCGCGCTCGCGATCGAAAACAGGACAACCACGGCCAACGCCAGCGCGGCTTGATAGCGAATAGCGTGGCGCCGCGACTTTTCGAAACCGCCGATGGCGCCCGCCAGCAGCAACGGCGCCACCAGCAGGCTAAGAGGCATCATAGCGCCTAAAAGCCGCGCCACGATATAATAAACGGGGCGCGCCGCCTCGCCCGTGCCGCCCATCCGGACGGGCATGAAATGACCGAAATTTTCGTCGAAAAAGACGCCGCCCCAGTCCTGCGAACGGCCCGCGATAAACGCCGGCACGTACCACGCCGCGCCGATCGTCAGCGCGATCGCGAGCATCGCCCACGGCCATCCGCGCCGCGCGAATGTGAATGGATTCTCCCGCTCCAGCACGATATAGATAAACGCCGCAAGACCCGCCAGAACGATCACGACGGGACCTTTGGTGAGCACGCCAAGCCCCAGCAGAACGCCCGCAATGAGCGGCCCTGACCGTCCCGCGGCGCCCGCGAGCGCCCGCCGCATCGCCCGCCATGCGCCGATCAGAAACAGCGTCATCAGCATGTCGGTCAGGGCGACGTTGGCACGCGCGGCGAAGCCATAGCCGCCAATAAGGAATACAAACGAGAGCCATCCGCAGGCCGCGCCAAAGTCGGCCGCCGCCCAATCCAGGATCAGCGCCGCGACCGCCGCGCCCGCGACCAGCGACGGCAGCCGCGCGTCGGTCTGGGTGATCGCGCCGCCGCGCAGCCAGGGCCAGAGCGAACCAAGCCAATAGAACATCGGCGGTTTGCGCTCGACGTAGCCATAATAATCAAGCGGCAGCAGCCAATTGCCATGCTTGACGATATCGACGACCCATTGCGCCGACTGGGTTTCGGCGTCCTTGCCGAACGGCGTGCGCATCCCCGGCGTCAACAGCGCAAGTGCGATCACGAAGGCCGCCAGCGCGGTCGCGAGCCGCCGCCGTGCGGGCCATGTGGCGCCCCGTGGCGCCACGCCGTGTCCCGCCGCGTCCGCTTTCGCCGCGCCGATCTCCGGCGCCGCCGGCTTCGCCCCACCCTGCTCCATCGGCCAGCCAGTTTATTTTATTCGGCGATCGCCGTCATCGCCGCGGGCGTCAGATGGCGCGTTCCGACGAACGGGTCGAAGGTCGCGATTTCCATCGCCTGCGCGCTATGGGCAAAACCAATCCGCCCTTTCGCGTCGATTAGAATCACGCCGGCTTCGGCCCCGTCGAGCATCCGGATTGCGCGTTCGGCCGCCGCGTGCGGAGTTCCACGGCCGCATGCTTCGACGGCGCCGCGGCACAATCCCGCGCGCAGGATCGCCTCGCCCGCGCCGGTGGCCGAGGCGGCGCCGCGCGCCGACGCGAACAAGCCCGCGCCGATTATCGCCGAGTCGCCGATCCGGCCCGGCAGCTTCCCCGGGACGCCGCCGGTGGAAGTGGCCGCCGCAAGATTCCTATGACGATCGCGCGCGACGGCGCCAACGGTGCCGTGCTTGTCGCCGCCGCCGGCGGCCTTCGTCTCCGACGGACTCGCCGCCCGCGCGTCAGGCGCGGCGCGGTTCGCCAGCCAGCGGGCGCGCGCATGCGGACTAATCAGTTCATTGGGGCGGCAGAGTTCGATTCCCGCCCGCCGCGCGATCCGCTCCGCGCCCGCGCCGGCCATCAGCAGATGGGGCGTCAGGTCCATCACGGCGCGCGCCAGCCGAATCGGATTGCGCACCCGGCTGATCAGAATCACGCCGCCGGCGCGAATCTCCGGATACGCCGTGCGCGATCGTCCGCGCCGCTCCGCCGTCATCACCGCCGCGTCCATTTCGACCCAGCCTTCAGTGGTGAGCAGGGAACCGTAGCCGGCGTTGAAAAAGGGATGGTCTTCGAGGACCGTCACCGCCGCGATCACGGCGTCGATCGCGGCGCCGCCGGCGCGCAAAATCTCTCCGCCGCGCGTGGCCGCGGCGAGCAGTCCGCGCCGGCGCTCCGAACGGTCCGCGGGCGCGGCGCGTCCTCCGGCGCCGCCATGCACGATCATCGCGGGTCCGATCGTCGAACGCTCCATCACCTCTAGATGGCAGGACGGCGCGCGAAAATGAAGAGCCGGCGGAAATTGAACGTCAGCGGGCCGCGCGTGCCGTAAGCCGCCTCGAGCCGGCGGGTCAGGTCGGCGATAAATTCAGCGTGCGCCTCGGGCGCAAGCCGATTCAGAAACGGCCGCAGCGCGGTCGCGCGCGACCATTCGACGACTTCGGCGGGAGCGCTCAGCGGATGGCCAAACGTATGATAGCGGCAGTCGATTGCGGCGAATCCCAGGCCGGTCAGGATTTCGCGATAGCGCTCCGGCGCCATCACGTTCTCGCGCGAGGGCGTCGCGGCGCCGCCGAGCCGCGCGCGCCACGGCGCCTCCGCGGCCATCGCGGCGATCGTCGCCTGGGCGGTCTCATGCTCGTTCGCGGGCATCTGGATTGCGATTTCACCGCCGGGCGCCAGCGCATTGAAGCACGCCGCGAGCATCCCGCGATGGTCGCCGAGCCATTGCATCGCGGCGTTGGAAAAGACCGTCGTATATTCCCGGTCGGCGGCGAAATTACGGATGTCGTCGCAAGCGAATTCGACCCGCGCAAGTAATTCCGGCGCGAGCGCGGCGCGCAATTCGCGCGCCTTTTCGACCATTGCGGGCGAGGAATCGATTCCGCGCGCATGGCCGCCGGAGCGTCGCGCGAGTTCAATCGTATGCTCGCCCGTGCCGCAGCCGAGATCAGCGATCCGTTCCCCGGCGCCGCGCTCGAAGCGCAGACGGGC
>DAHZDR010000426.1 GCA_027403435.1 Deltaproteobacteria bacterium | reverse complement strand
GAAGGCCTCGAAATGCAGCGGTTCGGTGTCGGCAAGCGTGCCGTCAAGATCGAAGACAATCGCGCGAATCGGCATGGGCGAGGGCGGACGCATCCTTCCTTCGTGTGAACGACGCGCAGATTATATCCCGCGCCCGCCATGATGCGCATCCGTGGCCGGAAAACGCGCCGCATCGCCCCTGTTCGGGCGCCGCGCGCGGTGGCGAGTTCAAGCCGCTCGCCCCCGACCAGTTGTGCGCGCCGCCGATCGATGATTGAAAAAGGGATCATGATTGAATTCAAAGGCAAAGCTGGATTGGTGACCGGCGCCGGCTCGGGTATCGGACGCGCCACCGCGGTCGGCTATGCGCGCGCCGGAGGAGCCGTCGTGGTCGCGGATTTCAATGAGGCGGCGGCGCGGACGGTGGTTGACGAGATCGCGAAATTCGGCGGAACCGCGGCCGCGTTTCGCGCCGACCTGGGCCGGCAGGCCGATATCGACGGCGCTATCAAGTTCGCGCGTGAAAAATTCGGCCGGCTCGATTTCCTCCATAACAACGCCTTCGCCTTTCCGCCCGGCGTTCCGCTGATGGTGCGGCTGGCCGATACCACCGATGAAAGCTGGGACCATACGCTGAACATCGGGCTGACCGCGTGCTTTCGCGCGATGCGCGCCGCGATTCCGATCATGCGCGAGCAAGGCGGCGGCGCGATCGTCAACACCGCGTCGATTTCCGGACTTTTCGCCGACCAGGGAATCGCCGCCTACAATGCGGTCAAAGCGGGATTAATTAATCTTACGCGCGTCGTCGCGGTCGAATATGGTCGATTCGGCATTCGGGCAAACTGCGTATGCCCGGGCGTGATCGCCACGCCGCTGATCGCTTCGGCGATCGCTACGCCCGGCGTTAGCGAAAAAATGACGAAACGCATCCCGCTCAAACGTCTGGGCAGGCCGGAGGACGTCGCCAACGTGGTCTTGTTCCTCGGCTCGGATCTGGCCGGATTCGTTACCGGCGCCGCTTATGTGGTTGACGGCGGGCAGACGATCGACAGCAGGAACGCGCTAGGGTAACCGCCGGAGCGTTATGCGGCGCTCAACTGGTCGCCTTGCGGAGATAGGAATCGCTCCGTATGATCATAAAAAATCCGGCGATCTCCGCCTGATCGGGAGTTAATTCGTTTGAGATGTAGTCAAACGGCGCCCTCTAAAGCTTATTCATCGCGCCGCCGCTTCGATGCGGCTGTACGTCGTCATAAGCGGCGCTGCGTGACGGCGGGCACGGACCGGCAGGTAAGCGCCGCGTGAAACGTGAAATCGTGATCAATGCCTCCACGATGGAGGTGCGGGTGGCTCTGCTCGAGGATAGCGTCCTTGCCGAGCTTTATCTCGAACGTAACGCCCGGCGCGGTCTGGTTGGCAACATCTACAAGGGCCGGGTGACGCGGGTGCTGCCTGGAATGCAGGCGGCGTTCGTCGAGATCGGCCTGGAAAAGGCCGGTTTTCTTCACGTTTCCGATTTCTATAACGATCTCGCCAATTACGGCGCGGTGGCCGAGGTCACGGGCGAAGAGGATGTCGAAACCGAGGCCGAGGCTTCAGGCGAAGTCGTATTCGATGAAACCTTCGCCGTCGAGCCCGAAGAGCCGGAGGAATTCAACGTTGCCGCGGTCGAGCCAATGGAGACCGAGGAAGGCGCGCCTGCCGATCAGGCCGTGGAGGGCGAAACTGCCGTCCAAACCGGCCCCGCCAAACCCAGAACGGGCCGGTCGCGGCGGGGCGGACGGGGCCGCCGCCGGCGCCGTCACGAGCGCCGCGTGTTCCTGCCGATCGAGCAGCAGCTCAAGCGCGGCCAGGAAATTATCGTCCAAATCGCCAAAGAGCCGCTCGGCACCAAGGGCGCGCGCCTGACTTCGTTCGTTTCAATTCCGGGGCGCCACCTGGTTTACACGCCCACCAGCAACCATATCGGGATTTCGCGGCGGATCGAGAGCGCGCAGGAACGCGCCCGGCTGCGCGCGGCGGTCAAGGAAATCCGCCCGGAGCAGGGCGGCTTTATCGTGCGCACGGTATGCGAAGGGGTGAGCAAACGCGACATCCAGCGCGACGTCGCGTTCCTGACCAAGCTTTGGGCGTCGATTGTCAAGCGCTCCGAAGCCAGCCCCGGAGTCACCCTGCTCTACAACGACCTCGACGTGGCGCTGCGCGTGGTGCGCGACCTGTTCTCCAGCGACGTCGAAAAATTATGGTGCGACGATCGCGAGACCTGCGATCGGATCCTCGAATTCGTCCATACCTACACGCCCCGCTTGCGCGCGCGCGTCGCGCTCTACGAAGCGGAAGGGCCAATCTTCGACCACTTCCAAATCGAGGCGCAAATCGAGCGCGCGCTGGAACGCAAAGTCTGGCTTAAATCGGGCGGCTATCTGGTCTTCGATCAGACCGAGGCGCTGATTGCGATCGACGTCAACACCGGCCGTTTCGTCGGCAAACGCAACCAGGACGATACCGTCCTGCGCACCAATCTCGAAGCCGCCGAGGAAGTCGTCAAGCAAATGCGCCTGCGCAACCTCGGCGGCATTATCATCGCCGATTTTATCGACATGGCGCGCGAGCCGGATCGCAAGAAGGTCACCGACGCGCTCGCCCAGGCGCTCAAACGCGACAAGGCGCGCAGTTCGATGCTCAAGATTTCCGAACTCGGCCTGGTCCAGATGACCCGCAAGCGCACGCGCGAAAGCCTCGAAGAGCTGCTGACCGACCCCTGTCCGCAATGCCAGGGACGGCGCGTGGTGAAATCCGTGCCGACTCTGGCCGCCGAAGTCTTGCGCGGCATCCATCGAATCGCCGGCCGGCCGCCGCGGCGCGATCTGCTGGTGATCAAGGTCAACTCGGCCGTCGCGCGCTACCTCTATGACGTTGGCGCGCGCGATCTCGAAACGCTCGAAACCCGGCTCGGCCTGAAGGTCGTGCTGCGCTCGAGCGACGCGATCGAACCGGGCGCCTTCGAGCTGATTCAGGCCACCGCCGCCGCCTGATTCGATTTTAGCGGACGACGTTTGGGAATCCGATTCCCGAAGCTGACGGCCTCATTCGCCGAGGCGGCGGACGGACGGGATGACCCGCGCCGCGAAACGCTCCATCGCGGCCAGCACCTGGCGATGCGGGATTTTGCCGCCCGGATTGAACCAGCATACGAGTTGCCCAATCCGGCTGTCGCGATACACTTGTTCGATCCGATCGACGCATTCCGCCGGACTGCCGAACACCGCCATGGTCCGATCGACGCCCTCCCAGTTCATCGCGGCGGCTCGATCCCGCACCTGCTTTAGATAGGCGTAAGACCCCTCGTACTGGCTGCGATCGCCGCGCATCGCCTGCTGCCCGATGGTGCGGAAATAATGCATCATTGAGGGTTCATACTCCGCCCGCGACGCGGCCAGATCGGCGCCGCAGTGAGTAAAGAAAAGCGCGGCGACGTCGCGCTTCGCCGGATCGTGGCCGGCGCGCGTCAGCGCGTCGCGGTATTTCGCGACATGATCGAAAAAGCCCGGCAGCGGATTGATCGGCGACGCGACCATCACGTCATAGCCGTGCGCGCCCGCGAATGCGGCCGTCTCCGGACTGTTGGCGGCGACGCGGATTGGCGGATGCGGTTTTTGCAGCGGCTTCGGCACGACCGACGTGTCGGCCACCTCGAAGAATTTGCCGTGATGCGAAAAGGACTCGCTGGTCCACGCCTTTTCGATCACTGCGAGCGCCTCCTCGAAGCGCTCGCGGCTCTCTTCGCGGTTGACGTTGAAGCCCTGAAAATGGACCGCGATCGTGCCGCGGCCGACGCCCAAATCGAGCCGGCCGCCGCTCAGGATATCGACCACCGCGGCTTCTCCGGCGAGCCTGAGCGGATGATGGAACGGGAGCAGCGCAACGCCAGTGCCGAGACGAATCCGGCGGGTGCGCTGCGCCGCCGCGGTGGCGACGATTAACGGCGCCGGCATGATCGAAAATGGCCGAAAGAAATGCAGTTCAGCGAGCCATGCCGTGTCAAAGCCAAGCTCGTCGCCATGCGCGATCTGCTCGATCGTTTCACGATAGCGTTCCGGCTCCGATTGTTCCGGCGCGCACGGCAGTTGGTGGAACAGGCCGAATTTCACGATGCTGATCTCCTCGCGCGGCGGCGAATGGCGCCAGTCGCTCCGCCTATCGCCGCATGCATAGCCCACCTCTGACGCGAATGACAAATCTTTCGCCGCGATGGTTGCCGAAGCGCCATGCGGCCGGCGCCGCGCGACCCGCCCGATCCTGGCGTCGCCGACGCCTTTGCTCCGCCACTCGGGGCCGTCAGCGGTAGCTGACGATTTCCAGCAGGTTGCCGTCGGGATCGAGAAAATAGACGCAATCGTGATCGCCCCAGTCGATCGGCGCCGCGCTCTCGACCCCCGCCGCCGCCAGCCGCGTGCGCGCGGCGGCGAAATCCTCGCGTCCGACCACGAACGCGTGATGGCCTTTGCCGAGCGGATGACCGATACGCTCGCGGCGCTGCTCGGCCGTGAGCGGCGGGCGCGCGACGCCGAACAACGCCAGATTCAGATCGCCGCAGCGCAGCAGCGCCTGATCGCCGAAACGCGCGGCCACTTCGAGGCCGAGAACCTCAACGTAAAAGCGTTCGGCGCGGGCAAGGTCGCCGACTTCGACGCCGAAATGATCCAGCCGTTGCAGTTTCATGATTGGTTTCGCGGCCGCGCGTCGCGCCGGCCAAGCGTAATCGTCGCGCCTGGCGCGGTTCGCCGCAAGCGCGCGGCTTAGTCGATCGCGCCGAGCAGCAGTCCGGTCAGGTATTCGCCCTCCGGATGGCCGAGCATGGCCGGATGGTCCGGGCCGGGACCGAGCCGCGCGATAGCGCGGAACTTGCGGCCCGATTTGGTCTGCGCGATCCGTACCGCGCGGATAAAATCCTCGCCGCAAAAGTGCGCTGAGCAACTGAACGTCATCAGGAAGCCGGCCGCCGCCACCAGGCGCATCGCGAGCGCGTTCAAATCGACGTACAGGCGGCCGGCCTGGGCGGCGTCTTTGGCCGCGCGCGCCAGCGGCGGCGGATCGATCACGACGATTTCGAAACGGTCGCCGTCCGCGCGATTGGCCATCTCGGCGAGCAATCGCGGCGCGTCCGCGTGGACCAATTCGATCGCGCCCGGCGGATGTCCGTTGAGTTCGAGATTGCGGCGCGCCAGGGCCAGCGCGTGTTCCGACGAGTCGATTGCGCCGACCCGGCGGGCGCCGCCGGCGAGCGCCGCCAAGGCGAAACCGCCGCTGTTGCAATAGGCGTCGAGCACGCGCGCGCCGCGGGCCAGCCGCGCCGCCATCGCGCGATTTTCGCGTTGATCGAGAAAATGACCGGTCTTTTGGCCATGTTTCAGATCGATCGTGAAGCGGATGCCGTTTTCGGCCGCGACGGTCTCCGTGATGGGCGCGCCCGCCAGCACGCCAATCCGATCGGCCAGCCCCTCCTGGCGGCGCACGGCGCCGGCGCTGCGTTCGACGATGGTCTTCGGCGCGACCAGTTCGTTCAGCGCCGTGACGATTTCCGCGCGCATCCGGTCGGCGCCGGTGGTCAGCAATTGCACGACCGCGGCGCCGGCATAACGATCGATCACGACGCCGGAGAGGCCGTCGCCGTCGCCGTTCAACAGGCGGTAACAATCCGTCCCGGCGCCCACGATCCGCCGGCGCAAAGCGAGCGCCCGCGCGATTCGATCGCGCACGATGGTTTCGATTCGCGCGCGCGGGTCGAACGCCAGCATGCGAATCGCGATCGTCGTCGCCGGATTCAGATAGCCGACGCCGATCGCGTCGCCGCCCGCGTCGTGCACCGTGACGAACGCGCCCGCCGCAAGCTTCGCCGGTTCGATGCGGCCGATCGCTTGCGAGAAAATCCACGGATTGCCGCCGCGCACGGGACCGTCGCGCCCGTTTCTCAGAAAGGCCCGGCCTTCGATCGCGATCATCGGCTCACGGCGTCCGCGCCGCCGTCCTCAGCGGTTTCCCACGGCGGTTCGCCCGCCCGCGTGAAGCGTCCGCCGCGCCCGCCGTGCTTGCTCACCAGCCGGATCGCCTCGATTGTCATCGCCCGATCGATCGCCTTGGCCATGTCGTAAATCGTGAGCGCCGCGACGCTGACCGCGGTCAGCGCCTCCATCTCCACGCCGGTGCGGGCGGTGGTCGCGGCGCGCGCCTGAATCAGGAGCGCGCCGTCCGCGGAATCCGGCCGGAAATCCACTGCGACCGCTTCGAGCGGCAGTTGATGGCATAGCGGAATCAGCTCATGGACGCGCTTGGCGGCCATGATTCCGGCGATTCGCGCGGCGGCCAGCGCTTCGCCTTTTTTGAGCGTTCCGCCGACGATCGCGGCGAGCGTGGCGGGTTCCATGCGCACGGCGCCGCGGGCAATCGCTTCGCGCCGCGTCACGGCTTTTTCCCCCACGTCAACCATCCGCACGCGGCCGCGGCGGTCGAGATGGGTCAACTGGCGCGCGGCGCCGCGGGCTTTCGTCTTTCGCTGATCGCCTGTCATTATTATCTTTGCTCGTGCGCGGAGGGTCGCAGCTTATGCCGCGCGCGTACAGTGTACAATAATGCAGGCGCGCCCGCGCGATCGCGCGCGACCGGTGCCGCGAAAGGTTACATGACTGACGCCTCGAACAACGCTTCCCACCGCCTGGTCATTCTTGGTTCAGGTCCGGCCGGACTTACCGCCGCGCTCTATTCCGCGCGCGCCAATCTTGCGCCGTTGCTGATCGAGGGCGCGGCGCCCGGCGGCCAGCTGACGATCACCACCGAAGTTGAAAATTATCCGGGCTTCGAGCATGGCGTGCAGGGCCCCGAGATGATGGAAATCTTCCGGCGCCAGGCGCAACGCTTCGGCACGCGCTTCGTTTCCGGTGAAGTCACGGCGGCCAATCTCCGCGCGCATCCGTTCGAGCTGACGGCCGACGGCGCGACGATTCGCGCCGAGGCGCTGATTGTCGCGACCGGAGCGACGGCGAAACTGCTCAATATCGAATCCGAACGCCGCCTGATGGGCTATGGCGTGAGCGCCTGCGCGACCTGCGACGGCGCCTTCTTCAAGGACAAGGAGGCGGTGGTCGTCGGCGGCGGCGACACCGCGATGGAAGAGGCGACGTTCCTCACCAGATTTTGCAGTAAAGTCACGATCGTCCATCGCCGCGACACGCTGCGCGCCTCGAAGATCATGGCGGAGCGGGCGGGCCGCAATCCGAAGATCGCCTTTATCTGGGATTCCGGAGTCGAGGAAATTTTCGGCGAGCCGAAGACCGGCGTCAGCGGCGTGCGCCTGCGCAACCTCAAGACCGGCGCGACGACGGATTTCCGCACCGACGCCGTGTTCATGGCGATCGGCCATCAACCGAACACGGCGATCTTCCAGGGACAGCTCGAAATGGACGAAATCGGCTATCTGAAAGTCCAGCCGGGTTCGACCCGCACCAATCTCGCGGGAGTATTCGCGGCCGGCGACGTCGCCGATCGCGTCTATCGCCAGGCGATTACCGCCGCCGGCGCCGGATGCATGGCGGCGCTCGACGCCGAACGCTGGCTCGAGGCGCGCCACGCATAAGGGCGTCGCGTCCCGATGAATCCTGGACGCAGGCTCGTCGTCGGCCTCGCGATTGTCGTTGGACTGACGCTTTTCGGCAGCGCCGGCTACATGCTGATCGAGCGCATGTCCTTTATCGACGCGCTCTACATGACCGTCATCACGATCACCACGGTCGGGTACCAGGAGGTCAAGCCGCTCGACACGGCGGGCCGGATTTTCACGATGGCGATCATTTTTGTCGGCGTCGGCACGGCCTACTATGTTTTTGCCGCCGTGACCGAAACGGTGGTCAGCGGACAGCTCAGGGAATTCGTGGGGAAAAGCGCGATGAACCGCAGGATTCAGCAGCTCGAGGGGCACGTCATCGTGTGCGGCTACGGGCGCTTCGGCCGAATCGTGGCCGACCAGCTCAAGCGCGACCGGCATACCGTGGTGGTCGTTGAGCGGAATCTGGCGCTCGAGCCGGAATTGGCGCGCGGCGAGTTCCACTATTTGATTGGTTCGGCGCTCGAGCCGGAACTGCTCGAACACGCCGGCGTGCTCACCGCCAGCGATATCGTGATCGCGACCGCGTCCGATCCGGATAACGTCTTTATCAGTCTGAGCGTGCGCAGCATGAATCCGAAGATTCGGATCCACGCCCGCGCCGAGACCGAGGCCGGTCTCCGCCATCTGCGGCTCGCTGGCGCCGATCGGGCGCTGTCGTCGTATCAATTCAGCGCCTATCGAATCGCGGCGGCGATCGCCCGGCCGTCGGTGATCGATTTCCTGTCGCTGGTGCTGCCCGGCGCCGGCGAGGAGGTGAGCTTTGAGGAGGTCGCGGTGGCGGCGGGCAGCTTGCTGGTCGGCCGCGCAATCGGCGCGATCGAAAGCTCGAACGCGCGTCTGCGAGTAGTGGGATTGAAGCGCGGCGCCGCGCCGATCACGATCGTGCCCGACGCCGCGAGCACGATCGAAATCGGCGACCTGCTGGTCGTGATTGGCGCGCGCCAGAGCCTCGAACGGCTGGCCGAAGCGGCGCAAAATCGCGCGTCCGGATGACCGGAGCGGTCGAACTTTGAATCACGAAGGCTATCCTGCGAGTATTGCCGCTTATGCCTATCGATGAAACCGCCGCGTCCCCGTCACGCGCCACCGGGGAACTGAAAGTCCCGCCGCGGACGCCGCCGGCTGCCGCGAGCGAACCGCCGCCGGCCGCGCCCGCGCCGCGCGATCTCTCGGTGAGGATCGCGGAACTGGCGATTTTCCTTGCGGCGATCGTCGGGTCGGTCGCCCTCGGCTTGGGTATCACCGACTATTTCGCCAGCCATCGCTACGTCGCGCTCTACCTGGTGGCGTATGCGGCCTTTCGCGTCGCCGATCTGCTGGTGCGCGATGATTCGATGCTGGGCGTCGATCGCACGCGCTTCGCCAGCCGCGTGATGCATGAATTGCCGATCCTGCTGCTGTTCGCCGCGGCGCCGTTCGAGCGCACCTATCTTTATACCAACGACGCGCCGCGATGGGTCGCCGGACTCGGCCTGCTGATCGAGCTGGCGGGGCTATGGCTCGCGCTCGGCGCGCGAATTCAGCTCGGCTTCTTTGCCGCGCCGGCGGATCATGCGGGCGCGCGCACACTCGCGCGCGGCGGCCTTTATCGCCACATCCGCCATCCGATTTTCGCCGGCGAGTTTCTTGTTTTGTTCGCCTGGCCGTTCGCCTACGCCGCGCCGCTTACCGCGGCCGTGATGGTGATTGCGGGGGCGATCGTGCTGCGCCGCCGGATTTGCGAGGAAGAGGCTGAGATGCTGGCGCTGTTTGGCGACGAATACGCCGCATACATGCGCGCCACCGACGCCGTGATTCCGGGTTTTTGGTGACCCCGCGTTCGCGCGGCGCGGCGGCGCACTGAGACCGGGAATGACCCGTCCGGGTCACGTTGCGCGCCGCCCGCATAAGGATATTGGCCCGCGCCATTCCCGTCCTCAACGGGGGCGTTCGGGGTCTGCCCGGGACAGTGATGGGCGCCATTGGGCGCCACATGGCGCGACCCGGCGCACCGGATGATCTTCGGGCAATCGTGACCCGGCGCGGTTTGCCATTGACACTGGATCGCGGCATGCGCGACGATCGTTGCTCAGGAAGCGGAATCGGGAGTTAAACGATGATTTGGTGGGCGTGGATCATCCTCGCGGTGGTTTGCATGGCGATCGAGGTTCATTTTACGCACGACTTCTCGCTGTTTTGCGCCGGGGCCGCCGCTTTCATCGTCGCGATCGTCACGATACTGACGGGGGCGCCGCCGCATTGGTCGCAATGGATACTCTTTGCGGCGCTCACGGTCGCCATCCTGTTGGCGTTGCGAAAACCTCTGCTGGGGCGCTTCAGGTTGAATCGCGGGACCGCCGACGACATGGATTACCTGGTCGGCGAAGTCGCGACGCCTGACGCGGATATGGCGGCGGAGGGCGTCGGCCGTGCGGAATTGCGCGGAGCGCTCTGGACCGCGCGCAACGCCGGCCTGGTCACGCTGCGCAAGGGTCAGCGATGCCGCGTGCAGCGGCTCGAAGGCTTGACGTTGTGGCTGCGCCCGGAATGACGCGGTCGGAAGGTTAAAAGGGTCAACATGCTTGGTCTTGTCATTGGCGGCTTGATTGCGGTTCTGGTTGTTTACGCCTTGGTTACCAGCGTGCGCGTGGTTGGCCAGCAGGACGCCTTGATTATCGAGCGCCTCGGCCGTTTCGACCGCGTCGCGTACGGCGGCTTGCAGCTTCTCACGCCTTTTATCGACGGGGTGCGCGCCGTCGTGGATCTCCGCGAAGTTGCGACTGCGATCGCCGAGCAGGACTGCATCACCAGGGACAACGTGATGGTCCACATCGATGGCGTGCTTTATTACAAAATCGTTGACGCCGAACGCGCCACCTATGGAATTTCCAATCCGCGCTTCGCGATTGAGCAACTTGCGCAGACCACGCTGCGCAGCGAAATCGGCAAAATCGAACTCGACCACACCTTCGAGGAGCGAGCGCATATCAACGCCAACGTCGTCGCCGAAATCGACAAGGCGTCCGAAGCCTGGGGCGTCAAGGTGCTGCGCTACGAAATCAAAACGATCCGTCCGCCCGCCGATATCCTGGAAGCGATGGAGAAGCAGATGCGGGCGGAGCGCGAAAAGCGCGCCGCCGTGCTGCAATCCGAAGGCGAGCGCACCGCCGCAATCAACCAGTCCGAGGGCGTGCGCGAATCGCTGATCAATCGCGCCGAAGGCGAGAAACAACAGTTGATCAAGGAGGCGGAAGGCAAGGCCGCCGCGATCCGCGCGGTGGCGATGGCGACGGCCGAGGGGATTCGCGCGGTCGCCGCCGCGATCGCCGGGCCCGGCGGCTTCGAAGCGGTGCAATACCGCGTCGCCACCGATTATATCGGTCAGTTCGGCAATCTCGCCAAAACCACCAACACCCTGATTCTACCGGCGAA
>DAHZDR010000419.1 GCA_027403435.1 Deltaproteobacteria bacterium | reverse complement strand
CGAATTCCGAATCCGTCGCTGGTGCGGGAGCGGGAGCTTAACGCCGAGATCGACCAGCTGACGATCGACGCCCAGGAGTCGGCGCAAAAGGCGCGCGCGGCCGAAAACGCGCTCGCCAGCGCGCGCGAGCGGTTTGCGGCGGACAGTGAGAGTCTGCGCCACTATCAGCGGGATGTGGCGTCGTTGCCGTGGTGGCGCGCCGCCGCCTGGAGCGCCGCGGTCGGGGCGCTGCTGATGTTCGGCATCACGCTGGCCGCAATCGTCGAATGGCTGATCCTGCGCGCGCGCTATCGCGCCGTCGCCGAGATGAACGAGGCGCTGCGGCGGCTCGACCAGAAATATCGGCTGGCGATGGCGCGCGCCGAATTGCGCCTGCAGGAACTCTACGGCCGCCGCCGCCGCGGAATCGAAGACGGCCGCGAACGGCTGAAGCTGCCCGAAGAAGTCGAGATCGAGCGTTTGAATCATGAACTCAAACAGGTTCTCGACCGCCATCTGGCGCGCCTCGGTCCGGGCGGACGGCGGATGCGGCGGGCGCGATGGCGGGAATTGATGGGCGGCGTGGGCGCTCCCGTCGAAGTGCGAACCGTGCGGCGCTGATCGCTTGCGCGCCGGATTTTTGCCATAATGCCCAAATTACCCGAAGGGATCGCTTGCGGCCGAAGGCGCGCCGTGAGCGCGCGGATTAGGGAGGAGCTCCATGAAGAAAATCGCCATCGCGGCGCTGGGCCTGATGCTTGCCGCCGGTTTCGCGACCGTCGCTTCGGCGGCGCAAAAGAGCGTGACCGGAACGCTTGAAGACAGTTTCTGTTACGTGACGATGGGCGCCCATGGCCCGGGCCATAAGAAGTGCGCCATCGGCTGCGCCAAAAAGGGCATTCCGGTCGCTCTGGTCGAAAAAGGCACCGACAAAATCTATATCCTAATGCCGAAAAAGAGCGATACTTCGCTCGGCTCCGACGTGATCGGCAAAATGGAAGGCGAAGTAACGGTGAGCGGCGACGCCTACGAAAAAGGCGGCGTGCGCTATCTCACTGTGCAATCGGTGAAGTAGCGGCCGATGGCGGGACTGGCGGCCGGGCTGCGCAATTTTTTTGCGATGCCAGGCTATGGCGTCCTGCAGAATATCCATCCGCTGATCGTCCATTTTCCGATTGCGCTGCTAATCGCCGCCGTTTTCACCTACCTGTGGGCATGGATCGGCAGGCGCGAGCCGCTGCAATGGACGGCGCTATGGATGCTCGCCCTGGGGACAATCGCGGCGGCGTTCGCGGTATGGAGCGGCTTGCGCGCGGGCGCCGGCGTAATGGTCGCGCCCGCGGTTCGCGCGCATATTCTGGAACCGCATCGGCGCGTGATGCTGACGGTGTTCGCGCTTGGCGTGGCGCTCTGCGGATGGGCGCTGTGGGCGCGCCCGATGCCGCGGCGGGGCCGCGTGCTGTTTATCGCGGGGTTGTTGCTGATGGCGGCGTTGCTCGTCAAAGGGGCGGATTTGGGCGCGTGGATGGTTTACGGATATAATGCTGGCGGCGCGTTGCCGCAGCCGATCAATTTCACGCAATAGCGGCGCGCGCGGATCGTTCTGAAATTCCCGGGGAGTTTCCAAAAGCGGCGTGACGAATCCAACCAGTCGCCGATGGGCGATGTTGCGAAGCATGATGCGATGCGGGCGGATCGTGGTCGCCGGGACGATATTGATCGGTCTTGCCGCGGCGGATTACGGCTGCTCGCCGTTCGCCAGGCACAAAGCGCCGCCGGCCGCGGCCGGCGACGCGCAATCCGCCGCCGACAGCATGCTTCCCGGACCTGAAGCGAAAATCCATATCAGCTATTCCCATCCGGGCGACTATCTGAAATCGCTGGTCGTGACCAAATATTCGGATGCGGCGACGATCGCTCCCGGCCCCAACGGCGCGTCGATCGTGCGCTTCGACGGCGGCGTCGAAGTGTGGCGCTTCAAGCACGCTGAACCGGGCGTGTTCGCAAATCTGCCGATAGGCGGTTCGACCGGAAATTTCGCGATCAGCGAAGTCCAATATGGCCTGTTGCCGTCGCATTTCGTCGAGACCACGCCGAAAAGCGGTCCGCCCGAACCGCTGGAGCCGGGCCATTACTACATATTCTCGGTAACGCGATTTTCAGGTTCGACGAGCTATCAGGCGGTCAAGGTGAATCCCGACGGATCGCTCGAGGGCTACGACGCCGATCCGCGCGCCGGCTCCAGCTTCAGCCTGTGCTGCAACGTCACAGATGATTTCACTTTGCGCGCGCCGGCCACGCCGGTGGATTTGCCGCCGCTGCCGGACAGCGGCGAGTCCGGCTCTCCGTAGGGCGCGGCGCGATCGTCCGGGGGGGGAATGCGATGGGAAATTTCCGCTTCTACCGGCGCGTCCACATTTTTCCCGGCATGAGCGTCAACCTTTCGAAGTCGGGACCGAGCCTGACGGTCGGGATGCGCGGCGCGCACGTCACGTTCGGCAATTCCGGCGTGACGCGCACGGTGGGAATTCCCGGCACCGGCGTGTACTACACCTCCCGCACTGGCCATCACACCGGCTTCCATTCGGCGCATACCGAGACCCCGGTCACGCCGGCGGCCCAGACGGCGGCGGGCGGATGCGCGGGGCTGTTCATGCTCGCGGTAATCGTCGGCGTCGCGCTGTTGATCGGCGTCGCGATCGGCGCGGCCGGCGGCGGCCACTGACGGTCGGTTCCCGACTAGCCGTACATCCGGCGCGCGGCGGCGGCGAGTTCGGCGCGGAAGTCGGGATGCGCGACGGCGACCATCGCGCGCGCCCGTTCGCGCAGCGATTTGCCGCGCAGCGTGGCGACGCCGTATTCCGTGACGACGTAATGGACGAAAGCGCGCGGCAGCGTGAAGACCGCGGCCGGCGGCAGGCTCGGTCCGATTCGCGAAACCCGCTCGCCTTTGACGATCGCGCTCGATGGCAGCACGATAATCGATTTGCCGCCGGCCAGCGCGGATCCCACGCCGAAGGCGATTTGGCCGCCGGTGCCGGTGTACATGTTCGGCCCCAGGGATTCGCTGCCCACCTGGCCTGTGAAATCGACGGCGAGCGCGTTGTTGACCGAAATCAGCCCGTCCTCGCGCGCGATCGTGCGGATATCGTCGGTGAAATTGAAATCGTAGAGCTGAAAGACCGGATTGTCGTCGGCGTATTCCAGCTCTTCGCGCGGCGTGCCGACGGCGAAACCGCTGCCGACCACCAGGCCCGGAAAAAGCTTCTTGTGCTTGCCGGTGATTACCCCGTCGCGCACCAGATCGGTCGTGCCCCACGGGATGATCTCGGTCTGCATTCCGAGTTCGTGATGGCCGCGCAGGTAGGGCATCATGGCGCCTGACGTCGAACCGACGCCGATCTGAATCGTCGCGCGGTCGGGAATCAGCTCGCGCGCGACCGTTGCGCAAATCGCCTCGACCACGCGCCGCTCCTCTTCCGGAACCGGCGGCGGCGTCAGCGGAATCACCGGCGCGTCGGGCGACCGCTCGACGAACCAGTCGATTTCAGAAACGTGGAGGGCGTTGTCGCCGTGAATCCGCACCGCATCGGGCGCGATTTCGGCGATGACCAGCTCGGCGTTGCGCGCCAGCAGCTTCGACATGATTTGAACGTCGCCGAGGTTGACCATGCCGTTGGCGTCGGGCGGCGCCACGGTCATCATGAAGACGTTGAAATTGTCGTAGCCTGGCGGCAGCGTCCCTTCGCGATAATAGGAAACCGGCACGAATTCGCCCGGTCCGGCGGCGAACAGGTCGCGGTTGAGCGGCGAGAGATAGAACGATTCGAGCCGGAAGCGTTCGCCGACGCCGGGCAAATCCCAGTTGAAGAGATTGGCCGAATGATTGAGGACGACGTTTTCGAGCTCCATCAGGCGGCCGGCCAGCGCCACGCATAGCGTGTAAGGCGTCGCCTGCGCGATCGACATCGTGACGCGGTCGCCGGACTTGACGTGGGCGACCGCTTCGTCCGCGGCGACCAGTTTGTCGCCGAGCCGTTTGCGCCAATCCCCGACCTGAACCATTTTGACCGCGCTTGCCATAGCGCCTCCACGGCCGATAAGCCGGCCAGAGGCCGACGCTAGCAAATTGCCGGCGGCGTGCGAAAGCCGCCGTGATTTGCCACGCGCGCGCCGTCTTAATATGCTGTTGTGCGTAGTCGCCGCATAATGCGCATGGATGGAGCGCGTTGGCGATCGAGTTGTTTGCAATGCCGGAATCACACACTGCGGTATGGCGCGGCAAGTCTTCGCCGCTCGGGGCCACCTGGGACGGCGAGGGCGTCAACTTCGCGCTCTTTTCCGAGCGTGCGGAAAAGGTCGAACTATGCCTGTTCGATGCGGCCGGCCGCCGCCAGACCGAGCGGATCGCGATGCGCTGGCGGACCGATCAGGTGTGGCACTGCTATCTGCCCGAGGCGCGCCCCGGCTTGCTTTACGGCTACCGCGTCCATGGTCCGTACGATCCGAAACAGGGCCTGCGCTTCAATCCGAACAAGCTGTTGCTCGATCCTTACGCGCGCCAAATCGACGGCGGCGTTCACTGGAACGATACGCTGTTCGCATATCGTTCCGGCGGGCCGCGCGAGGATCTCGCCATGGATCGGCGCGACAGCGCGGGCGCGATGCCGAGATGCCGGGTGGTCGCGACCACGTTTCCGTGGGGCGAGGACCGTCCGCCGCGAATTTCGTGGCGCGACACGGTGATTTACGAAGCGCACGTCAAAGGCCTGACCGCGCGCCATCCGGAAATTGCGCAAGCCGAGCGCGGAACCTACGCCGGACTCGCCAGCGACCCGATCCTCGAGCATCTGAAACGCTTGGGCGTCACCGCGATCGAGCTGATGCCCGTACAGGCGTTTGTCGATGAGCGGCGGCTGGCCGATAACGGCCTGCGCAACTATTCGGGCTACAACTCGATTGGCTACTTCGCGCCCGATATGCGCTATTCCGCGACCGGTTCGATCGACGAATTCAAGGCGATGGTCAAGCGGCTGCATGCGGCCGGAATCGAAGTGATTCTCGACGTCGTTTATAACCATACGGCTGAAGGCAACCATCTGGGGCCGACCTTCAGCTTTCGCGGAATCGACAACCAGGCTTATTACCGTCTCGCGCCGGACGATCCGCGCTCCTACCTCGATTTCACCGGATGCGGCAATACGCTCAACATGATGCATCCGCGCGTGCTGCAACTTCTGATGGATAGCCTGCGCTACTGGGTGATGGAGATGCGCGTGGACGGCTTCCGCTTCGACCTCGCCTCGGCGCTGGCGCGGGAGCTTTACCAGGTTAATCGGCTAAGCGCTTTCTTCGGGGTGATCCATCAGGATCCCGTGATCTCGCAAGTGAAACTGATCGCGGAGCCGTGGGATCTGGGCGAGGGCGGCTACCAGGTTGGCAATTTTCCGGTCGGATGGAGCGAGTGGAACGGTAAATATCGCGACGCGGTGCGCGCGTATTGGAAAGGCGAGGGCGGGCTAATCGGCGAGCTGGGCTACCGCCTGACCGGATCGAGCGATCTTTACGAATCGAGCGGGCGCGGCCCTCACGCCAGCATTAATTTCGTCACTTGCCACGACGGTTTTACGCTGGCGGATTTGACGAGCTACAACGACAAGCACAACGAAGCGAATCTCGAGGAGAATCGCGACGGCGAAAGCAATAATCTAAGCTGGAACTGCGGCGCCGAAGGTCCCACCGAGGATTCCGCGATTTGCGCCCTGCGCGGGCGCCAGCGGCGCAATCTGATCGCCACCTTGCTGCTTTCGCAGGGGACGCCGATGCTGCTCGCGGGCGACGAAATCGGCCGTACCCAGCGCGGCAACAACAACGCCTATTGCCAGGATAACGAAATCAGCTGGTTCGACTGGAACGTCGCGCCGGCGGAGCGCGAGTTTCTCGACTTCGTGCGTAATCTGATCGCGATCCGCAAAGGCCATCCGGCGTTCCGCCGCGTGTCCTTCTTTCGCGGCCGGTCGCCGCGCGCGGCGGAAATCCAGGATATCGTGTGGCTGACGCCGCGGGGCCAGGAGATGACGGAGGCGGAATGGACGCACGATTTCGCGCGCACGCTCGGCATGTTCATGGCCGGCAACGCGCTGGCTGAAGATGACGCGCGCGGCCAGCCGATCGTCGATGACGATTTTATGCTGCTCCTGAGCAGCCATCACGAGGCCGTGCCGTTCACGATTCCGCCCTTGCCGGAGCCTTCGGCGTGGGCCGTGATGGTGGACACCAGCTTCGCCGATCATCGCGCGGTTGACCATCGCCGCTACGCGGCCGGCGACCGCTTTCCGCTCCAAGCGCGTTCGCTCGCCCTGCTCAAGCGCGTCGCGGCGCCCGGCGCGCAAGTGGAGACGAAGAATTCGGAAGGAAGTGAAGCGGCCGCCGCCACTGACGCGCCAGTGGGCGCGCGGCCGGCGAAGTGACGCGATGCGGGCGGGTGTGGTTGCGGACCGGACTCGCGAGGCGCGCGGAACCGTGATATTGATATTGTATTGAAAGCCTGGGCAAGCAGGCGGCGGGAATGCTCACCGCATGGGTTCGAATGTGGGCGCCAATCGCGGCGCCGCAACAGGGCATAAACCTCTTTCGTTCAGTCATGACGCGTCCCGGCGGCGCCGCGGACGCCGATGCGTAGTTATATTGCAATGGCTAAAACTGTAACCCCGGCGGACGCGCGGCGCGCCGATGCGGCGAGGAGATCGGTCCGTTCGAGTCGGAATCGGCCGCGGCTCGAACGCCATATCATCGAAGCGATCGCGCCGGCGATCGATAACGGCCGCTATCCGGTCAAGCGCATCGTGGGCGAGTTGTGCGAAGTATCAGCCGATATTTTTCGCGACGGCCACGAGGTTATTCGCGCGGTTGTG
>DAHZDR010000410.1 GCA_027403435.1 Deltaproteobacteria bacterium | reverse complement strand
CCGAGCGCGACGATCACCGCCGTCACATGGATGAACAACACCGCGATTCGCCCCGTGAGCATCGCGCCTGGCCCCCGCTTCCTCCGCCGCGCCGATTCGCGCGCGGTCTCGGCGCGCCGCCTCGCCTCCCTGAATACAGGTCGGAAAGTACCATGCTTTTGCCGTTATCTGAAGCCGAATTTTCGGCGCGCGCGACGGCGCCTTGAAGCGCGGCCATTACAGGTCGCGGCGGTAGGTGACGAAGTTGCCGGTGACGCGCGCGCCGAGGCTCTCGGCCGTGCGCCGCGACGGCCAGTTGTCGTCGAGCACCAGCGTATAGCCGGCGAAGCGCAGATGGTTGCGCGCCATCGCGAGATACGACTGCGCCGCCATCGCGCGCGCCACGCCGCGCGCGCGCGCCGCCTCCAGCACGCCGATATTAATCAATGCGCCGCGGGCGCCGCCGCGCTCGGGCGCAAGCTTCACGCCCGGCCGCACCATCGCCAGCATCCCGCTCAGGTCCGGCGTCGAGAACACCGCGCCGACCGGCGCTCGATCAATTTCGGCGATCATCGAAAGGTCCGCGACCGGCGTCGCTTGCAGCGGCGTCAGCATCGGCCGCACCTCGTCGTGCGAAATCGGATTCCATCCCCAATGGCGCGCGAAGGCGGCGTTGGTCACGTCGGTCCAGACGTCGATTGCGGCGAGAAAACCGTAATCGCGCCAACTGCGGATTGCGACGCCGGCGGCGCGCGCCGCCTCGATCATCCGGCGATAACGCTCGAGCAGGTCGGGCGTGAGCGGCGCGGTGTAATCGACTTGCCCTTTTTCGGTCATGAAGCCGGCGTTTTTCAAATAGAGATGGTAATAGTCGGGATTCCCGCGCAGCAGGAACGAGGGCAAGGCGCCGTAGTTGTCGATCGCGTAGGGATAATCGAGAAACGCGGCGAAACCGCTGCGCGCCGCCTTCATCCCGCGCCGCGTCAGCCAGATCAACGCCTCATCGAACATCGCGGCGACCGCGTCCGTCTCGTCCGGCAGCGCCTCGAAATGGATCAACTGGCCGAGCTTTTCGTTCCAATGGTCATTGTAGCGGTAGTTGACGACCGCGCTGACGCGTGCCACCAGCCGATCGTCGCTCCACGCGAGGAACGGGCAGAGGTCGAGATGGGCGGTGATACGGGCGCGGCCGGCCAGCAGTTCGATTTCGTTGTGAACGTCCGGCGGCCACCATGCGTCGCGCCCCGCGTAAACCTGGAAAGGCAGCCGCGCGAACTGATAGAAGGCTTCGCGCGTGCCAGTTTGCTCGATTCTGATCCGCCGCAACGCCACGACTTGCCTACGCGCCAACCACGGCCATGTTGACCGGCGCGTCAAGCCGCCTTCGCCAATGCATCGCCATTGCCGCCCAGACTGGCAAATTCACGCCGATGACGCCAACCGCTCGACGCGCGTCGCCATGCGCGCGCCTGACGCCGACGGTTCAGCGATCCGCGCGGACCATCAGACCGTCATTCAGCCAGCGCGCGAGCATGCGATCGATCGCCGCTGGCGCCGCGGCGGGGTCCGTCCAATGATCCGCAATGCGCTCGCAAATTTCCTCGAAGCGCGCGCCTTGCGGACGGCCGGCGAGCACAAGGGCGGCGCTTTCCAGCAGCTCAAGCGGCCGGAACAAGACTTCGCCGGCGCGCCGCCAGAGCAGCATCGCCAGCGGCGAACGGCGCGGCGGATGCGGCAACGTCACTTGAGGATTGGCGCCCGCCAGTTCGTCAATCCGCCACGCGAACTCAAGAACGCGCGCGGCCGGCGCCAGCCGCATCGCCACGCTGGGCCATGCGCCGACCGGAATCGCGCGCATCGCGGCGGCGTCGAGCGCCGCGGCGTCGGCCGCATGTAACGCTTCGAGCGTCGCACGCTCGAACGTCGCCAGTTCGGCCAGCCACGGACGCGCGGCGCCCAGCGGATGCACTAGCAGAAATTGCGCAAGGCTCCGGCCGGCGAAATGGATTGAAGGCTCGGTGGGCGGAAACTCGAGCAAATAGTCGGTGATCAAATTATGGAAGTTATCGTCGCCAAGCGCCGCCAGAGTTAGCGGATAATCTTCCTTCAATACGTCGAGCAGCCGATAGAAATAGGCGTTGGCGTAAATTTCGAGTCGTTCGGCCGCGGTCATCCGCTCGTCGCCGCGAATAATCGCGTCAAGCCCGTGCGGCGCGAGCGCCGGTTCCCGCGCAAGGGCGTCGGCGACGCCGGCCGGCGCGGCGATCAAACGCAGCAGGAGCCGCTGCAAATCGCCCAGTTCAAGTTCCGCACGGCTGGTCGAGTCCTCGCGCGTCATCGCGGAGACTCAGCCGCGGAACCGCGGGCGCGATAGGCCAGCGCCGCGTGCGCGCGGCTCCGCGCCTCGTCGGCGGCGGCGGCCAGCGTCGCGAACGGCGGGATCCGATCGTCCCATTCGATTAGCGTCGAAACTTCGCCGAACCGGCCGACCGCGTAGGCGAAAAGCCGCCATACTTCCGGGCGAATCGGATGATCATGCGAATCGAGCAGGTAGGCGCCGAAATCGCTATGGCCCGCCAAATGGAACTGTACGATGCGTTCCGATGGAATCGCGTCGATATAGACGTGCGGATCGAACCGATGATTGAACGCGTTGACGAAAATATTATTGATATCGAGCAAAATCGCGCAATCGGCCGCGTCCGCCACTGTCGCGACGAATTCCCATTCGGCCATCGACGACGCGGCATAGCTCATGTAAGACGAAACGTTCTCGATCGCCATCCGGCGTCCGAGCACGTCCTGAACCGTCCGGATCCGGTCCGCCACATGCGCGGCCACCGCGGCGGTGAACGGCAGCGGGATCAGGTCGTGCAGATTGCGCCCGGCCACGCCGGTCCAGCACAGATGGTCCGAAATCCAGGCCGGATTGACCCGCCGCGCCAAATTCCCGAGGTCGCGCAGATAGGCGCGGTTGAGCGGATCGGCCGAACCGATCGAGAGCGACACCCCATGCATCACGACCGGGTAATTTTCCCGCACGCGCGCGAGCGTCTTGAGCGCCGGCCCACCCGCAACCATGAAATTTTCGCTGACGATTTCGAACCAGTCCATCGCCGGCCGCGCGCCGACAATATAGTCATAATGGGGCCGGCGCAGGCCAACCCCATAACCCAAAAAGGGAAATTCCGCGCGTTTCATCGCGCTACCTGGATGACGCCGCCGCCGTCGCGGCTCGCTTCCCGCCCGCGATCAACCCAAGACGCCGCGCCGGGGACGCGACTACTTCTGGGGATGGCCGCCCTTCGCGACGCAGGCCTGCGCGCTGGCGGTCGTAACCCAGCCTTTGCCTTTGCAGGAATTCTGCCCCTTGCAGCTATTGTTGACGTTCATGCAGGAGCTTTGGCCCTTGCAGCTATTGCCGCCGACGCATTTGACGCCCGACGACGCACGCTGACCGTTGCTATCGCCCGCCAAGACCGGCTGCGCCGCGAACATCAGACCAACTATCGTCGCCAGCGCGGCGCCGGTGGTCACTTTGCCACTCATCATGATGTCTCCTTTTTGCCTGATGTTTCCTTTTTACTTTACCCACCATATATTGCCGTCACCCGCCCCACAGGTCACGACGCGACGCATGGCGTTCGTCCCGGGACTCTACTACTCCAATCGGCCCGAACTCAAGCGTCAATTGGGCGGGATTTCCCGCCGCCGCCACGCAAACTTGCGCCGCTTCGCCATACGCTTATGAGACGCCGGTTGGAACCATGTTTGGCGTTTTGCGCCCGGCATAGCGCCGGATTGAATAAGCCCGGCAGAGCGTGAATTTCACCTCGGGAACCTTTTTCGACGCATTAGGATTTGAATGTAAACGGGTGCTATGTTCGTCCTACTTTCATATGACGCGCAAAAGCGGCACGGCGACGGACCAGCGCCTCGCTTTCGAGCGGGAGGCGTTGCCGCATCTCGACGCCCTCCACACCGCCGCGCTCAGGCTCGCGCGCAACGCCGACGACGCCGGCGATCTGACCCAGGAGACGATTCTGCGCGCCTATCGGTGCTTCCATCAGTTCACTCCCGGCAGCAATTGCCGGGCATGGCTGCTCACGATCCTCTACAACAATTTCCGCAGCTCGTATCGGCGCGGCGCGCGCGAACATCCGTGCGCGTCGGCCGAGGAGTTCGCGGACGAAATCGACGCGCGGAGCCTCGCCGCCGACCAGTCGCGGATCAATCCCGAGGAGTTGCTGTCGCACCGGATGGCCGGGCGGCGAATCGAACTGGCGCTCACCGCCCTACCCGCCGAATTTCGCGAGGCGCTGATTCTCGTGGACGTGCAGGAGTTGAATTATCAGGAGGTGGCCGACGTGCTCGACGTGCCGCTCGGCACCGTCAAATCGCGGGTTTCGCGCGGCCGGGCGCTGATGCGCCGGGCGCTGTGCGGACTCGATCGGGCGCGCGGCAAAACCGGCACTTGACAGCACTGGGCCGCGCCAATAGTTCCACAAATGGCGATCGCTCAGGTCGTTGGCGCGGACGCGGTCCGCGCGCGCGGCGGTATCCTGGCGATAGCGGGTGAAACATCGTGGATTGCCGTGAGTACATAAGTGCGTACCTTGCGGGGCATGCCGACGGCGAATTGACGCCGCTGGCGCGGCGCGCCGCCGACGAACACGCCGCCCGATGTGTCAGTTGCCGCGCCCGGCTCAGCGAAGAACGCGCGCTCAAGGCGATGGTGCG
>DAHZDR010000405.1 GCA_027403435.1 Deltaproteobacteria bacterium | reverse complement strand
GTACATGGGAACTGTCGTACCGTCGGGCTCGAGAGCCTGCCATGAGACGGTCTCTCCATCCGCCAGGCCTGAAATAGTATCCTCCTCGCCCACCGCCCAGTCCGAACTGTTGACCTGGCCGATAATTCCGCTCCCCGGCGCGGGAAGCGGCGTGCAGGTTCCGGACGAGCACCCTTGCCCGGCGAGAAAAGTTCCCTCCGCGTAGCCGGTCGCGAAATCGTAGGTTGCTTGAGCGGAAACGGCGGCGGATGCGGCTAGTGCGCCTTGAAAGAGCCAGAGAACAGCCACAAACGGACCAATGGTCGTCTTGAACACCTTAAATCCCCCTGAAACTATTCTGGCGCGCAAAATAGCTCGATACCCGTATATTGTTAAATTAACGCCATTTCAAGACTAAATCATGAGAATTGAAGACTTTTGATGCTTGCAAAGTGATTTTCGCCCCACATTAAGAGCGTGAGCGTCGCATCGGAACAGCGGCACTGAGAGCGGGATAATCCATCGGGCCGGTTACGGCCGTGCGCGCGGCCATGACCGCCGGTCAGCGTGAGCGCGGCGGCGGGCTTGCGGGCGGCGGCGTGGTATGGTTCGATTAGCGGTTCATGGGCGGCCGAAGCGGCGCGCCCCTTTCGAATATTCGAGCAGGTGACGAGCGCGGTGACTGCCGCAAGCTCAGAAAAGTTGGCCGCGACCGATGAAAAGGACTTATCAACCGCACAATCGCCGACGCAAGCGCACCCACGGTTTTTTGGCCCGGATGGCGACGCCGGGCGGACGCCAGATTCTCAAACGCCGGCGCGCCAAGGGCCGGACGCGTCTGACCGTGTCGATTCCGCCGAAGCAGCCCGGCTAATCATCGCGGAGCGCAAACGTGGCGGGCGTTCGTATGGGGCGGCCGACCGATTGCATCGGCGGAGCGAATTCCTGCGCCTGCAACGAAGCGGCGCGCGATGCCAGACCGCGCATTTCGTGATATACGCGGGCCGGCTCGCGCCGGATGATCGCAAACGGATGGGCGTCACGGTTTCGAAGCGTATCGGCAACGCGGTCGTGCGCAATCGGGTGAAGCGACGGATTCGCGAGTGCTACCGGCTGGAATTGCGAGCGATGCTGCCGGAAGGAGCGGCGCTGGTGGTGATTGCGCGACCGGGCGCCGGCGAACTCCGCTATGCCGCGATCCGCGCGCAACTGGCCCCGGCGACGCGCGCTCTCAGCGAACGGCCAGGCTGGCAAGCGTGATGAATCGGCTCCGAGCGGTGCGCCTCGCCAACTGGCTCATCCACCTCCCACGATTCACTGTTTCAATTTTATTCAGTCTTTATCATGTTACGCTCTCGCCGCTGATGGCGGCATGGTTTGGCCCGGCCTGCCGCTTCACGCCCACCTGCTCTGAATACGCCCGCGACGCGATCCAGACGCATGGCGTAATCGCGGGCGGCTGGATGGCGCTCAGGCGGCTTGGCCGATGCCGGCCGGCGGGCGGATTTGGCTATGACCCGGCGCCGCCCAAGCGGCCCGCAGGCGCATAACGCAAGGACCCTCTTGGACAACTACCGGCTGTTACTCGCACTGCTCCTCTCACTGGGGATCGTCTTTCTTTACAACCAACTGCTCGAATGGCGGCATCCCGAACTCGCCCATCCGCATCCCAAAACCGCGCTATTTGCGACGCCGGCTCCGGCGAACACGCCCGCCGCCGCTCAGGCCGGCGGCGCGCCGCCCGCGTCCGCCCAGGCCGGCGCGACGGCCGCGCAGGCGACGATCAGCGCCGCCCCAACGGGACGGTCGATCGTCATCGACACCGACCTCTATCGCGCAAAGATCACCACGCGCGGCGGTCGAATCGAGAGCTTTAGACTTAAAAAGTATCGCGAGACCAGCGCCGCCAACAGTCCTCTTTACCAGATGGTTCCGCACAGCGAACGGTGGCCGCTGGGCCTGCTGGTCGAGCGGGCGGGCGCGACCGTTGACGATAGCGGCGTCGCCTACGCCACCAGCGCTCCCGACCATCTGACGGCGATCCCTGGCGGCGACGCCAAGCTAACCCTGGTTGGCGCCACCCCTGACGGGATAACGCTGCGGAAAACCTTCGATTTCCGCAATGGCGATTACGTCTTCGCTGTCGAGGCGTCCGCCAGCGCCATTTCAGGCGCGAAGCCCGACGCCGTCGGCCTCACGATCAGCCGGCCACTGGCCGCGAGCATCGGCTATCGCGATATCCCCGAACTCCAGGCCTTGGTCGCCAACAAGACCGTGACCGAGCTCCAGAAGGCGCTGCAAAAAGGCGTCGCGCCGGTCAGCGGACCGATCACTTACGCGGGCTTCGGCGATCGCTATTTTCTGTCGGTGGTGATGCCCGTAAAGCCGGTCGAGGGCGCGCTCGCGATGGATTACGTCGGCGACGAGGCCGACGCGCATATCGTCTTTACAGGCGCGGCCAGCATGGCGACTCAGGTCTATTTTGGACCAAAAGAGCTCGACATCCTCGAAGCCGCGAATCCCGCCCTGCGCAAGGCGATCGATTTCGGCTGGTCGGGAATTATCGCCCTGCCGTTCCTGCAGTTATTGGAGCTGTTTCATCGGATTGCGCCCAACTACGGTATTGCTATCATTCTGTTGACCATTGTCGTGCGGTTGGCGACCTTGCCGATGTCGATCAAGGGCCAGCGCTCGATGATGAAGATGCAGCGGCTACAGCCGCAGGTCGAGCGGATTCGCGAGAAATTCAAAGACGACCAGGAGCGGTTAAACCGCGAAATGGTCGATCTTTACAAGCGTAATCATGTAAATCCGCTCGGGGGATGCCTGCCGATGGCGGTGCAGTTGCCGGTCTTTATCGCGTTGTACGAGGCGCTGCTCAACGCGATTCAGTTGCGGCACGCCCCGTTCTTCGGCTGGATCAAGGATCTGTCGGCGCCCGATTGCCTGCCCGCGGCGTGGATGCCGCGCTTGCCGTATCTGGATTGTCATGGGATACCGGTGCTGGTCGGATTGCTGGTGATCACGGGCTTTCTGCAACAGCGGATGGCGCCGCGGCAGCCCGACCCGAGCCAGCAGAAGATGATGATGTATATGCCGATCGTGTTCAGCCTGATCTTCGTCAATTTGCCGGCTGGACTGACGCTTTACTATCTTGCCTCGAATGTGCTGGGAATCGCCCAGCAATTCGTGCTCAACCGCGAATTCAAACAGTTACCCCCGACGACATGAGCTCCAGCGACTCAATCGAAGTTACCGCCTCCACGATCGACGAGGCGATCAGCCAGGCGCTTGCGCGGCTTGGCGCGGAACAGGACGACGTGGCGATCGAGGTGTTGAGCGCGCCGCGCGCCGGCGTGCTCGGACTCGGCGCCCGCCCGGCGCGGGTGCGCGTTACCCGTCATGCCGTGGCGGCGGCCCGCAGCGGCGTGACTTCGCCGCCGCCGGCGCCGCCGCTCAAGCCGCGGCCGCCGCAAACCGGCCAGCGCCAGGCGCCGCAGCGTCCCGCGCCGCCGCCCCGCGTGACTTCTTCGCCGCCGCCCGGCGCGGAACGTCCGGTCGTGGCCGCGGCCATCCCGGCGGTCGCGGCCGAGCCGCCGCGGACCATCGAAGCGCCCGTGGCGCGCGAGCCGCGCCGCGACGATCGCCGGGAACCCCCGCGCCGGCGCGAACCGGCCCGGCAAGGCGAACGCCCGCCGCGCCCGTCCGATCCGCGCGCCGCCAGCAATCGCGACCCGGACGATCGCGAAGCCGCCCAGCCCGGCGAACTCGATTACGAACGCGAACCCGACCTCACCGCTGCCGCTCAAGCCGCGGCCGCCGCCGCCGGATTGCGCGAGCAGGCCCGCGCCGGCCGCGAAATCCTCGCCGAACTGCTCCGGCTGATGGGCGAACAGGCGCAGATTGAACTCGCCGAATCCGACGATCCCGACATGCTCGAACTCAATATCCGCGGCGACGGCTCCGGGATTCTGATCGGCCGCCACGGCCAGACCCTGGACGCGATCGAGTATCTGGTCAACCGGATGCTGGCGCGGCGGATCAAGGACGCGGCGCCAATTTCGGTCGATACCGAGTCCTATCGCGCCCGCCGCCGCCGCCAGTTGCAGCGGATGGCGCTGGCGATGGGCGAACAGGCCAAACGCGAGCACGTCGCGGTGACGCTCGAACCGATGCCGCCGCGCGATCGGCGCATCGTTCATCTCGCGCTCAAGGACGACCCGATGATCACCACGCGCTCCTCGGGCGACGGCTTTATCCGCGCGGTCGAAATTTTGCCGGTGGACGGCCCGCGCGGCGAATCCCCCGGCGATGGAGCGCGGCGCGATCGCAACCGCCGCGGCGCCCGCGAACCGGAGCCGCTCGGCCAGCAGGGCGGCTTCAAGCACGGCCAAAAACGCATCGTGTAGCGGCCCGCGATCCAGGAACGCGCGATGCGCCTGACGCGCGCAAGGCGAATTGCCAACCCGTCCGCAAAGTCATCGTAATCACTGCAACGGGCCAACATACTTTCGGCATTGGCGGGATGCTGAAAAAGGATCGTTGCCCACTGGATTATCCTGTGGATTGCCTTGTGGTGGCGGATTGAGGACGAAGCGGGGATGCGCGGGACCGACTAACCGCAGTCGGCGAGGTTCAACTACATATCGGCGGAGCGGCGGGCGCCGCTTCGCGCTGACGGCCTACAACCTGGGCGGAGTGCGCAACCTGCCGCCCGCGCCCGCATGCATCATCTGTTAACGCGCCTTTTTCAGCACCCTGCTAATATTTCAATCCCTGTTTAGGGCGGTCGTGGACGGATGTGCGATTTGAGGTTGTCAACGCGGCGGGCGTGACGTGGATCATTGCACGGACAGGCCCTCGTTCAACGAACCGGAACGAAAGCCCTTGAGATCGACCGTCACGAAGCGAAACCCCAGCCGTTTCAGCTCGCGATCGACTTCCGCGCGGATCGCCT
>DAHZDR010000374.1 GCA_027403435.1 Deltaproteobacteria bacterium | reverse complement strand
AGGTGGATGTCAGTGATTGGCGCTTGACAGAATGAACGTCCATTCAATAGATTTGCAAATGGGGATTGATATCCTAAAATCCCGATTTTACAATGAAATAAACGCAATGGCAGTCATAATGACCCTAATCCGGGCCGCTTCAGGGACTCAATCATGACCGAAGCGCTGCGCAATCCCGTCGCCGACGACGCCCTTGCCCGCGCTCGCAAACGCCAGATTTTTCTCGCCGTTACGCGCGTTCTCGCCCGCAAATCCTTCCATGAAGCGACCGTGCGCGAAATCGCGCTCGAAGCCGGTATCGCCGCCGGTTCGATTTACGTCTATCTCACCGGCAAAAACGAAATTCTGATGCTTATCGCCGAATCGATGGTCGGCGAGCTCACCGACGCGCTGCCAGCGATTCGCGCCGGCCACGCCATCGACCCGCGCGACGAGTTGCTGGGCGTGATGCATGTGGCGCTCGGAGTTATCGATCGCTATCGGGAGACGTTCGCGGTGCTGAATCACGAAGTGCGCTATCTCGAGCAGCGGCAGGAATATCGCGGCCGGCTTAAGGAAGTTCTCCAACCGTATAAATCCGCGCTCGCCGAACCGCTCGAACGCGGCCGCGCGCGCGGGCTGATTCGTTTCGATGACCTCTACAGCGTGGTCGAAGCGTTGCACATGCTTTGCTCGGGCCTCGCGATGGGCGCGGGCATGCTGGCCAAAACCGACAAGGAAACTTACTGGCGCGAGATCGTCGCAATCGTCCGGGGGCATCTTTTCGCCGCGGAAACCGCCGGCGGGACCGGCGCCGACTCACCAGCCAGGGGAGACGCATAAACCGCCATGGCCTTACATGACCGGCGTACGCTCGACGGCGTCTATAGCGTCCGGCAAAGCGCCCGATTCATCATGAACTACCGCTACGCCGAGGAGCGGATGATGCGGATGATGGCGGGATGGATCGCGCTGACTCCGCAATTGCCGGTGAAAATCGAAATGGCGCGCCAGGTGTACGAATGCGCCCTGCATGCCGACGCGCTCGGCAAGCGGCTGGCCGAATTGCGCAGTCAGGCGCAGGTTTCGCGCCCGCCCAACGAGGCCTTCGTCGGCTTTATGAACGAGCTTGAGGATCAGGCGCAATGGGAACAGACGATCGAACGGCTGGTCGGCATCTACCGCGTCCTAAAGCCGCATCTGATCGCCCATTACAGCAGCCACGTCTCCACCGCCAATCCGATCTACGAGCCGCCGACCCTGCGCATCCTGGCCCATCTGGTGGAAGACGAAAAGCGCCACGTCGAGCGTGGCCTGGTGCTGCTCGGCGACCTGCTCGACTCCACTGAGACCCATCGCCGCGCCGCCCAATGGCAGGGCCGGCTCGAGGAATTGCTGGCCGCGGCCGGCGGCGTTACCGGCTTCGAGGCCGAGGAACCGGAGCTTCGCAAGCTCGGTCGCAGCTAAAATGACGCTCAAGGTCCGCCGCGCGATCGTTCCGCCTGAACTCGACGAGGCCGTGGCCGCCCACGCCGCCGCCACCGTCGCGAACGACCCGGCCGCCGCGAATCGCTTTATCGACGCGCGCGCGGCCGGCGCGATCGCCGAAGCGCTCGCCCGTACCGCGCCAATACGGCCTTTGGCTGGCTATGCAGTGACGGCGCGGGCGCGGCTTGGCTTTCATTACCTGGTCAAGGTCCGCTTCGCCGGACGCGCGGGCGATCTCGTACTGCAAAACCGTTGGAGCCGCGACGACGACGGACGCTGGCGCATTATCGAATGCGACGACCTGGGCGTGAAGTCCCCGTGGAAAAAACCCAACAAACCTGACCCGGTGGCCGCCGATGCCTGATCTTGGAGAACGCGTCAATGTGATGGGTCCGCAGCCGGTCGCGGTCCGCTCGCCCGTACCGCCCGAGATGCTGGCCGCCGCCGATCGCGTGCTCGAACTTCTGGCCGCGAGCGATACGGGCGCGCTGGCCGCGATTGCGACCGCCGCCGGCGCCGACGAACTCGCCGCGCTCGCCAAAACGATTCGACCGGGCGCCTATAACCGTCATGAGATAGTC
>DAHZDR010000372.1 GCA_027403435.1 Deltaproteobacteria bacterium | reverse complement strand
TGATAAACCAGTTCGAAGACCGCGCCGCCGTTGCGGAAGCGCACTTCGGTCTTCATCGGATGGACGTTCACGTCCACCTCTTCGGGCCGCAGCTCGACGAACAACGCGAGCGCCGGAAAACGGCCGCGCGGAATCAGCGTCTGATAGCTCTGTGTCACCGCGCGCGCGATCAGGCGGTCGCGCACGCCGCGGCCGTTCACGTACGCCAGCACCATCCGCGGCGTGGCGAAAGAATCCTGGCTGGTCGCGGCCAGCCCCCACGCGCGCATCCCGGACTCGCGCCAGTCGAACGCGAGCATCCGCCCGGCGATCCGCGCGCCGAACAGTTGGCGCATCCGTTCCCCCGGCGTCGCCGCGCGCGGCAGGTCGTAAATCGCGCGGCCGTCGGCGGCCAGCGTAAAGGCGACGCGGGAATTCGCCAGCGCCAGCCGCGCGACCGCTTCGACCGCGGCCGCCTGCTCGGCGGCCGGCCGCTTGAGAAACTTGAGCCGCGCCGGCGTGTTGAAAAACAGGTCGCGCACCTCGATCCGCGTACCCGGCGCGATTGCGCACTCGCGCACGCTCTCGACCTCGCCGCCCGGCGCGGCGATTTCGACTCCGGCCGGATCGGCCGGGCGCCGCGTGCGCAACCTGAGCCGCGCCACGCTCGCGATCGCGGCCAGCGCCTCGCCGCGAAAGCCCAGCGTGCGAATCGCCGCCAGGTCGGTTTCGTCGCGGATTTTCGACGTCGCATGGCGCCGCAGCGCGACGATCGCGTCCTCGCGCCCCATTCCGGAGCCGTCGTCGCCGACCGCAATCAGCTTGCCCCCGCCGCCCTCGATCGCGACGTCAATCCGCCGCGCGCCGGCGTCGATCGAATTTTCGATCAGCTCCTTGAGCGCCGAGGCCGGCCGCTCCACAACCTCGCCGGCCGCAATCCGGCTCGCCACCGTTTCGGGCAGTATATGGATTATCCGCTCGCCCATCGCGCGCCGCCTGCCTTCCACAATGGAGTCGCGGCGGCCGGGACTCAAGCCGTGGCGCGCCCGCGGCGGCCGTTTGCCCACAGCCGCCCGCCGCCTGTGGACGGCCATCGAACCGGGCGGGGCGCTTTGCTTATCCGAACGCGCCCGCTAAGATAAACGATTCCGGTCAGGCGCGCCGCGCCGCGCCGGCAATTTAGCGCGACGTGGGTTTCCTTCGATGAGACACTGTGCGATCTGCGGCAAAGGCCCCTCGGTGGGCAACAACGTGAGTCACGCCAACAACAAGACCAAACGGCGCTGGAACCCGAATCTGCAGGAAGTCCGCGCCGCGGTCTCCGGCGGCGTCAAGCGCATCCTCGTATGCACCCGATGCATCCGCGGCGGCCAAGTCCGTAAAACCGCCTGACGCCTCCAACTCCACGCCGGCGCGCCTGGCCGCGCGCCGCCCTTGAACCCGCGCTACTCAAAAAGCTCAAGCAGCTTTTCCGCCGGGCGCGCGATTATCGCCCGTCCGCCGCGAATCACGATCGGCCGTTGCATCAGTTCCGGATGCCGCTCCAGCAGATCGAGCGCCGCGCCGCGTTCGGCGTAGTCATCGGCCTTGAGGCCGAGTTCGCTGAAGCGCTTGTCCTTGCGCACCAAATCGGCGATCGGCCCTTCGAGCATCGCGGCGATGCTTTCGAGCGTGGCGCGCGTCGGCGGATTTTTCAGATATTCGACGGTGTCGAACTCGACACCGCGGCGCGCGAGCAATTCGCGCGCGCCGCGCGACTGGCCTCAGCCAGGGTTGTGATACAGCGTCACCCGTTCCATCGGTCAAGCGGCCTCCCGCGTAAAGTCATCCGGCGGCGGCGCCGGAGTGACTTGAAATTAATCGATCCCCGCCGCCATTGCGAGCGCGCGCCGGCTATGCTTTATCGCTTGCGGCGGCACTCGCGCGCGCCGCGGCGCGCCGTCAGAATCGGAGTCGCGATGAAACCACTGCCGACCGTCATCCGAAAATCCCCGTTGCGCCGCGCGGCGCAACGGCTCGTCCTGGGCGCCACGCTCGCGTTCGCCATCGCGCTCGCGGCGGCGCCGGCCGCCCACGCCGCCCGGGTCAGCGGGAAGCTGGTCTCCTACCACGGCCAGCCCGCCCCCAGCCGCGA
>DAHZDR010000305.1 GCA_027403435.1 Deltaproteobacteria bacterium | reverse complement strand
GCTGGCGCCGGCGCTGGCGCCGGCGGAACGTGCGGCGCTGGCCGGAGCGATGTTTCGCGACGTGCTGGCCGCGGCGCTCGGCGCGCATGCGCCGCGGCTGGTAGCGGTGATCACGTCGGACCCGGAATTGCTGGCGATCGCGCGCGCCCATGGCGCCCGAGCGATCGACGAAGGCTATCCGCGCGGCCTCAACGTCGCCGCCGCGCTTGGCGCGGATGCATTGATTGGCCTGGGCGCTTCCGAGTTGTGCACGCTACTTTCGGATTGTCCGCTGATTGCGTCCGAAGATGTGGACGCCGCCTTCGCCGCGCTGCCGGCCGCCGCGCGGGCGGTGATGCTGGCGCCGTCGCATGATCTGTCCGGCACCAATATAATTGTGCGCCGGCCGCCGGACGTGATTCCCACGAGTTTCGGGCGCTTCAGCCTGGCGCGCCATCGCGAGGCTTGCCGGGAGCGCGGGGTCGCCTGTGAAATCGTGCGGATGGCGCGGCCGGCGATCGATATCGACGTTCCCGGCGACCTGCTAAACTTCGCGCGCACGCAAACTATGACGCATACTTTCAGCCAGCTTGCCCGCCTTGGTATCATCCATGGCTGAGAACGCGGGTCCAGTGTCAATTGTGACGATGATTGAGCGCCTTGGCGCTGCCGTGATTGAGCGCGTGGCGGCGCTGGGAGCGTTCGTAATCTTCCTTGCCGAATCGCTGTTTTTTCTGGTTACGCCGCCGTATAAACCGCGCCTCGCGATTCGCCAGCTCCGCTCGATCGGCGCCGAATCATTCTTCCTGGTGGGCCTGATTGGCTTGTTTACCGGGATGGTGCTGGGGCTGCAAGGCTATAATACGTTGAGCCGTTTCGGTTCCGAGGGCGCGCTGGGCACGGTGGTCGCCCTGGTGCTGGTGCGCGAACTGGGACCGGTGCTCGCGGCCCTGATGGTGACCGCGCGGGCGGGCTCGGCGATGGCGGCGGAGCTGGGTTCGATGCAGGCGACGGAGCAGATCGACGCGCTCAGCGTGATGGCGATCAATCCGGTGCAATATCTGGTGTCGCCGCGGGTGCTGGCCGGGATCGTGAGTTTTCCGCTGTTGACGGCGCTCTTCGACGTGATCGGAATCTGGGGCGGATGGGCCGTCGGAGTTGGTCTGATGGGCGCGCCGAACGGCCCGTTTTTTAACGGAATCAAGCAGAATATGGGTTCGCACGATATCGCGATCGGCATGTATAAGGCGCTGGTTTTCGGCGTGGTGGTGATGTGGGTGTGTTGCTACAAAGGCTACCATGCGCAACGGATGGCGACCGGCGTAAGCCGCGCCACCACCGAGGCGGTGGTGCTTTCCAGCGTCTTAATCCTGGTCTGGGACTATTTTCTGACCTCCGTTCTTCTGTAAGACTGCCCTGCTTGATAGATGCGAATGGCGATGGCGAATAATCACGGCGGCGTTGCGGATGCGATCATCAAAGTGCGCGATCTGCGGCGGCGCTTTGGCCGCCAACAGGTGCTCGACGGGGTCGATCTGGAGTGTCCGCGCGGCCAGATCACGACGATCGTGGGCCCCAGCGGATGCGGCAAGACGGTCCTGCTCAAGCATCTGAACCTGCTTTTGCGCCCCGATTCCGGCACGATCATGATCGACGGAGCGGACGTGACGGCGCTCGGCGGCCATGCGCTGAACGAAGTGCGCGAAAAATTCGGGATGCTGTTTCAGGCGGGCGCCTTGTTCGACTCGATGTCGGTCTTCGCCAACGTGGCCTTTCCGCTGGTCGAATTGACCCGGCTCAGCAAGGCGGAAATCGCCGAGCGGGTGGCCGAGGTGCTGGCCGCCGTCGGTCTGCAAGGGATGGAGGAGAAATATCCCTCGGAGATGAGCGGCGGCATGCAGAAACGGGCGGCGCTCGCACGAGCGCTGATTCGGCGGCCGAAAATCCTGATGCTGGACGAGCCGACCACCGGCCTGGATCCGACCAGAACCCATCAGATACATGAATTGGTGCGCAGTACGCAGCGTCAATACGATCTTACCGCCGTCATGGTGAGCCATGACGTGCCCGCCGTGTTTGAATTCTCAGACCGAATTGGCTTTATGCATCAGGGGCGCATGGCGCTGAACGGCACGGTTGAAGAGGTGCTGGCGGCGAAAGACGAAAACTTCGAACTTTTCCTGGCGGGCCGCGCTTCCGGAATCGATGAGCCGATGGCGGCCGCGGCGCGATAGAGTGTGGCATGTACGCTAGTCGAACGACGCAACTGATTGTCGGAATTTTCGCGCTG
>DAHZDR010000361.1 GCA_027403435.1 Deltaproteobacteria bacterium | reverse complement strand
GACAACGGCGAGCAGGCGCTCGAAATCACCGAGACCCTCGTCCAGTCGGGCGCGATCGACGTGCTGGTGATCGATTCCGTCGCGGCGCTAGTGCCGCGCGCAGAAATCGAGGGCGAGATGGGAGAGCCGCAGATGGGCCTGCAGGCGCGGCTGATGTCGCAGGCGCTGCGCAAGCTCACTTCGATTATCGCGCGGTCGCGCACCGTCGTCATCTTCATCAACCAGATTCGGATGAAGATCGGCGTGATGTTCGGGAATCCGGAGACCACCACCGGCGGCAACGCGCTCAAGTTCTATTCCTCGGTGCGGATCGATATCCGCCGGATCGGCACGATCAAAAGCGCCACCGAAGTGATCGGGTCGCGCACCAAGGTCAAGGTGGTGAAGAACAAGGTCGCGCCGCCTTTCCGCGAGGCCGAATTCGATATTCTCTATGGCTCGGGAATTTCGAAAGAGGGCGAAGTGATCGACTTGGCGGCCGAGCACAATGTAATCGAAAAACTCGGCGCCTGGTATTCCTATAACAACGAGCGAATCGGCCAGGGGCGTGAAAACGCCCGCGATCTGCTGCGCGCGAATCCGGCGCTCGCCGACGAAATCGAGGCCAAACTGCGCGTCAAGCTGACCGCCAAGCCGGCCGCGCCCGCCGCCGTTCAGGACGCGGCGGACGACGGCGAGGCGCCGGCGGAAAGTCCGGCGCCGTCCCCGTCGCCGCGGCGCAAGAGTTGACCGCGCGCCTGCCGCAAGCGGTTTGGATTCGCCAGCTAAAGAGGGATGGATTGATTAAGCGTCGCGCCGGCGCGCGGATGCGCCCGTGGTTTGGCGGCCTCGTCGCCGCGATCGTTTTACTGCTAGGCGCGCTCGACGCGCCTCCGCCCGCTGTCTGCGCGGCGGTCAATCCCCCGGCTGAAGCGGCAGTCGCGACGACGGCCCCCGGCACGCCGATCGCCGTGGAGCAAATCGGTTCGGCGCGCTTGCCGGACCTCGCCGCCGCGGCCGTGAATCGGCAACCGGCCGCGCCCGCCGCCCGATCCGATCGCGCGGCGCTGATCGCGGCGTTGCCGCTGCGCACCCATCCGCCGGCGCTCAAGCTGTCCAGCGGCGGCGAAATCAGCGCCGCCGCGGGATCGCTCCGGTTGCGCTTCGTGCCGCGCGCGTTCAGCCGGCGCCTGGCGCCGCAGTCCGCGCCGGCGCTGTTCGGCTTCCCCGGCCTCGACGCGCTCGACAGCGCGATCGGCAACGGCCTGAACGTCAATTCGCCGTCCGCCGGTTACGCGATCGAGCCGCCCGATCAGGGCCTTTGCGTGGGCAATAACCGGGTGGTCGAACAGGTCAATCTGGTGATGTCGGTGTACGCCGCCAGCGGCGGCCAGATCGTCGCGCCGATTCCGCTCAACACGGTCTTCGGCGTTCCCGCGACGGATTTCACCACCGATCCAAAATGCTATTACGATCAGCCGACCAACACGTTTTTCATGTCGCTGACCGATCTCGGCAATCAGAGCGGCCCGACCTGGCTGCTGGTCGCCGCGATGAACGCCAGCACGCTGGCGATCCATTCTTATGCGATTCCGACCACCGACGACGGCAGCAACGGCGTCAACCATCCCGGATGTCCCTGCTTCGGCGATCAACCGCTGCTCGGCGCGGATCAGTACGGCGTCTATGTGACGACCAACGAATTCCCGGTCAGCCTCTCCAGCAATCAATTCAACGGCGCGCAGATTTATGTGCTCAGCAAGGCCGATTTGGCCGCCGGCGCGACGACGATCGGCGGGCTTTTCATCCCGGCGCCGATTCCGCTGGCGGAGGGCGTGGCTTACTCGATGCAACCGGCGACCTCGCCCGACCGCGTCTTCGATACCGACAACGGCGGCACGGAATTCATGATGAGCGCGCTCGATTTCGGCGGCGTCGGCGATACGCGAATCGCGGTCTGGGCGCTCACCGACACCTGCGCGATTCCCTCGACCACGGCCTCGCCGTGCGGCGGCGCGGTCGGGCTGACCGTGCCGCCGCCGCTCGTGCGGATGGGCGCCTACGCCGATCCGCCGCCGGCGGTGCAGGCGGCCGGTCCGATCCCCTATGGCGACGCGGTCGGCAATCCGCTGGAAAAGATCGACACCGGCGACGATCGCATGCAGCAGGTGGTTTACGCCGACGGCAAGCTCTACGCCGGACTCACTACCGCGGTGATCGTTGGCGGCCGGCTACATGCGGGGATTCGCACCTATCGCGTGATCCCGCGCTTTCGCCGGTTTCGCACCCGCTTCGGCGTGATCCAGAAGTTCATCGCGCGGCCCTTCGGCGGGAGCGTGCTCGCCCGCGCCGGCGCCGATGTTTACTATCCGTCGATCGGGGTCACCGCGAACGGCCGCGCGGTGATGGCGTTCTCGCTGTCGGGCGCGGATTACTATCCGAGCGCCGGTTGGGTGTCGCTCTATCTGACCGGCCGTCCCTGGATCCATTTCGCCGCCGCCGGCGCCGGTCCGGACGATGGTTTCAGCGGCTATCCCAACGCTTTCCCGCAGAGCAACGGAGTCGGGCGCTGGGGCGACTACACGGCGGCGACCGCGATCGGCAATCAAATCTGGATGGCGGCGGAATTTATCGGCAACGCTTGCAGTCCCGCGATTTACGCGACCGATCCGCTATGCGGCGGAACGCGCGCGCCCGACGCCAACTGGGATACCTTTATCAGCGAGTTCGCGGTTCCGAACAGCCGATTAATTGGCGGACCATAATGACGGCGTTACGGCGCCGTCCAGCGCCCGTCGCTTCGGCAAATCGTCCCAGCGCCGCGCCCAAGCCGCGCGGGCGAGGACCGGCAGGCGAGCGAGGAGCGCTGGCCGTGCTGCCGTAGTGAGGTCGGGCAGGTGGCGCAGCGTGCTCGCGAGCCCAGAGCGGACGATCGAAGGCCACG
>DAHZDR010000342.1 GCA_027403435.1 Deltaproteobacteria bacterium | reverse complement strand
GCCCAAAATATCCTGACTGAACTTGAACAAAGCCGCGCTTATCGCGCCCCATCCGAGCGGAGCCGCGCTGGCGCCGCCGGTTTCGCCGAGGCGCAGAACGGCCGCGCAGGCGACGCCCTCGGGATAAGGCAGCCGCTCCTCGACAATATAGGCGCGCCGCAAAAAGACGATCAGCAGGCTGCCCATCGTCGCCCCGCAAAGGCATAGCAAGGTAACCGTCCAATACGGCAGAGGTCCGCGATCGCCAAGGATAATAAGGGCGGGAAAGGTGAAGATGGCGCCGGCGGCGACCGCTTCGCCGGCCGAGGCGACGGTCTGCACGACGTTGTTTTCGAGGATGGTCGCCCGGCCGAGCATCCGCAACGCCGCCATCGAGATGACTGCGGCGGGGATACTGGCGGAGACCGTCATGCCCGCGTAAAGACCCAGATAGGCATTGGCCGCGCCAAGAATCAGCGCGAGCGCTCCGCCGAGAACGAAGGCGCGGAGCGTCAGTTCGCGGACGGGGACTGCGGCGGGCGCGGCGGCGCGGTCGGGGTCGGTCGCTGACACGCGGCCACTATATTTGATCGCGTTCGGCGATCCAGCGAACGCCTTGGGGTGCGCCGACGCGCCGCCTGAGCGCCATTGGCGTCTGGCTGGAGGGCCGGCCGCCGCGGCGGGATCGGCGGATGTGGCGAACGACAGTTCCGCCGGTTCGAAACGTCAGCTTTTATTCGCGGCGGCGGCCGCGGAGATGGTCCGTTGGCCGTCGGCTTTCCAGCCCATGATGCCGTCGCCCATCACGTTGACGTTGGTGTAGCCGGCGGCGACGGCGCGGCGCGCGGCTTCGTGGGAGGCGATACAGATTGAATTGGCGCAATAGAATACCAGCGTCGCGTTTTTGTCGGGCGGGAGCGTCGTACTGACGCGATAGCCGCTGGGCGCGTCGATCAATTTCGCGCCAGGGATTACGCCATATTTTTTGCGGGTTTCCGGAGCGTTGGCGTCGTATATGTGGAGATTTTGGGTGTGCTTGGCGAGCAGTTTTTCGAGGTCCGAAACCTTAATCAGCTTGAAGGTATGAAACTGTTCGGCATCGTCGGGACCGCCGAGGGCTTTCGACCAATTGAAGGCGCGGGCCGTCGGCGAGACGAGGCAAATTCCAAGTATTGCGGCGCCAGCGGCAAGCATCCGGACGCGCATGGCTGACCTCCTCATCGACATATGTCAAAAATTTTAACAGACGAATTGCGCGCTGGGCAGACCATTTGGCGGGCGGCGCGATTTGTACGAAAAGGCTCCGGGTCAGTCCGCCGCGCCGACGGAGGACGCCGTGACGGTCGGTTGGCCAGCCGCCTTCCATCCGACAATTCCGTCGGCCATGACTGCGACGTTGCTGTAACCTGCCTGCATTGCCCGCCGGGCGGCCTCGTGCGAGGCCATTCAATGCCGATTATAGCAGTAAAAGACCAGCGTGGCCTGTTTGTCCGGCGGCAGGGTTTCGGCGACATTGTAACTGTCGTCCGAAGACAACAGTCGTGCGTCTGGAATCACGCCGTACTCGGCGCGCACGTCGGGCGGATTGGCGTCATAGATGAACAAATTGCGCGGATGGCGCCCGATCATGGCCGCAAGGTCGCTGGAATGGATCATTTTCAGGCCCGGAACCGATTCGGAATCGCTTCCACCCAGCAGCCTCGACAGGCTGAGCGCGCGCACGGGACCGGCGCTGACGAGCAGCGCGATTGCGATCGTCAGCGAACCGGCGCTCAAACCGGCGAATTTGCGGCGAGTCATCGGCAAGCTCTCGATTGTGACTTTTGCGTCTTTGTTCCAAAATATCAACCGCAGGCCGTGAGCGGCGACGGCGGTCTTTGGCGGATGGCGAACCGCTGGGCGGCGCACAATAGTTTGCAGCGACGGCGGTTTCGATGGCAGATTACAAGACTGGCGCTGTGGTTTTGGGCGCCACGCGACGGCGGAGATGAACGCTTTATCGCTTTATGACGATCACGGAGCATCGCAAATGAGTGACGACTGGCGCGCACGGGCGCGGAAACTGCCAAAAGGCAATCTTTACGAGGATTTCGAGCTTGGCCGCGTCTTCAGGCATCATTGGGGCCGCACGCTGAACCAGGGCGACAACAGCCTGTTCACCACGCTGACGCTGTCCTACAACCCGCTCTATTTCAACGCGCCGTATGCGCGCGCCCATGGCCATCCGGGGGTCGTGCTGAATCCGATGCTGGTGTTCCTGACGGTGTTCGGATTGTCGGTCGAGGACCTGAGCGAGGCGGGCGGATTGTTTCTGGGCGTCGATAATCTCACTTTTTACGAGCGGGTCTATCCGGGCGCGACGCTGACGGCGCGCAGCACGGTGGTGGACAAGCGCGAATCGCAGAGCCGGCCCGATTCCGGGATCGTCACCTGGCATACGGAGGGTTTTTTCGCCGACGGGGTGAAGGCGGGGACGCGCGTAATCGATTTTCGCCGGTCGAACCTGGTGCCGAAGCGAGGCAATTCCTAAATGAGTTATCTAACGGAAGAACGAAAAATGATTCAGCGGACCGCGCGCGACTTCGCGATCAACGAAGTGCTGCCGGCCGCCAACAAGCTCGATCCGGTCGAGGGCGAAATTCCGATGGAGTTGCGCCGGAAGATGGGCGAGCTGGGCTATTTCGGCATACTCATTCCGGAGGAATACGGCGGCCTCGGCCTGGGCGTGTTCGAGTACGCGCTGGTGACCGAGGAGCTGGGACGGGCGTGGATGAGCGTCGCCAGCATAATTGCGCGCGGCAACGGCATCTACGGCGATCCGAGCGAGGAACAGAAGCGCAAGTATTTTCCGCCGATGGCGCGCGGGGAGATGCTGGGCGCGTTCTCGCTTTCCGAGCCGGACGCGGGATCGGACCTCGCCAACGTCGCCTGCAAGGCGACGCGCGACGGCGATTACTACGTCATCAACGGCTCCAAGACCTGGTGCACCTTCGCCGACGGCGCCGATTTTATCCAT
>DAHZDR010000302.1 GCA_027403435.1 Deltaproteobacteria bacterium | reverse complement strand
CTGGATCAGCACGGTCGCGACCGGACCACGACCGCGGTCGAGTTGCGATTCGACCACCGTGCCGCGCGCGGTGCGGTGCGGATTCGCCTTGAGGTCGAGCACGTCGGCCTGCAACAGGATCATCTCCAGCAGCCGGTCGATCCCCTCGGCGGTGCGCGCCGAAACCGGCACGATGATTGTGTCGCCGCCGTAGTCCTCGGGAATCAGCCCGCGTTCGGTCAACTGCTGCTTGACCCGATCGACGTTGGCTTCGGGCCGGTCAATCTTGTTGATCGCGACGAGAATCGGAACCTTCGCGGCCCGGGCGTGGTTCAACGCCTCGACCGTCTGCGGCATCACGCCCTCGTCGGCGGCGACCACCAGGATCACGAGATCGGTGACCTTGGCGCCGCGCGCGCGCATCGCGGTGAACGCCTCGTGGCCGGGAGTATCGACAAAGCTGATCTTGCGCCCGTTAACCTCGACCATGTAGGCGCCGATATGCTGCGTGATTCCGCCGAACTCGCGCGCGGTGACATTGGAATGGCGAATCGCGTCGAGCAGCGAGGTTTTGCCGTGATCGACATGGCCCATCACGGTGACCACCGGCGGCCGCGGCAAGGCCTCGCCTTCGACCGCCTCTTCGCGCTCTTCGATCGCGGATTCGACGTCAAAGGCGACGTTCTCGACGCTGTAGCCGAAGTCGCTCGCCACGACCGTCGCGGTATCGACGTCAAGCACCTGGTTGAGCGTGGACATCACGCCCAGATCCATCAGCTTACGGATAATTTCCGTCGCCTTGACGCCCATCTGGTGGGCGAGATCGGAGACGGTCACGCCCTCGGTCACGCGCACTACGCGCTTGGAGGCCTTGGGCGTGGTGATGGCGGTCTTGCGCTGCTCCTTGCCCGGCAGCGCGCGGCGCTTTTTCGGCACGCGCAGGCCGCGCATCTCGCGTTCGGCGGCAATATCGGGAGCGCCTTTTTTGACGACTCGCTTCTTTTTAATCGTCCGGGCCGCGCCGGGCTTGGCCGAATCGGGCTGCGGCGGGCCGAAGCCCTCTTGCGCGGGCGCAGGCGCGCCAGCGCCCGGAAAACGCGCGGCGCCCGGCCGCGGCGGTCCCCCCGGACGCGCCCCGGTGGTCGTCGCGGGACGTGGCGCGGGCGTCGGCTTGCGCAGATCGATTTTGCCCAGCACCTTGGGTCCGCGCTGGCCGTCATTGAGGCTCGGCGCGGAGGCGTGCGCGGATCCGGTCAGATTAATCGTGCGGCCCGGCTCTCCGGTTTCTCCGGCGGAGCGGTCCGTACGGCGCAATTGCGGGGCGCCGCCGCCGGACGAAAGCGTCCGGATCGTGCTGTTATCGCGCAGCGGTCCGCCCGCCGGCATCCCACCGGGACGAAACTGCCCGGGCGTGGTGGTAGGCCGCGAACCCGCGGGAGCTCCCGGACGCGGCGGACGCGTTTCGCCAGCCCGGCCGGGCGGCGCCTTGCGCGAAGGTGGTTGCGCGGCGACCGCGGGCGCGGCAGCGACAGGCGCGGCGGGTGCGACGGCGGCAGGCGTGGCGGCGACAGGCGCAATTTCAGGAGCCGGCGCGTTCGTTTCAGCCGCTTGCGTGGCGGCGTCCGGCGGCGCGGCGGCGCCGTTTGCGGGCGCGGGTTCCGGAAGTTCCATGCCCGGATCGGCCACGGAAATTTCTTCCGACACCGGGGGCGCGGAAATTTCTTCAGGCTCCGCCGCCAACCGCGGCAACTCGTCTTCTTCTTCGGGGACTGACTCCTCGAAGATCGGCGCAACGAACGGCTCTTCGGCGGCTTCAGACTCCAGTTCAAAATGAAACGGCTCGCTCGGCGCACCCGCGGCTTGCGCCATTCCGGCTTCGGGCTCGGTATGGCGGCGGCGTACGACCGTGGCGTTGAGCCGTTTTTCGACGGCAAGTCCGGCGCTGGTTTCCACGACTTTTTCGCGGCGCAGAATTTCACCGCGATGGGCCTGTTCGTCAAGGTCGGCACGCACCCGCTCGGTCTCTTCCTGCGTCAGCAGGCTCGATTCTGAATGGGCATGCGGCAGCTTCAGACGCGCGCAACTCGCCATCACGTCGTCCAGCGACACGCCCCACTCATTGGCCAATGTTTTAATCCGCTTTCGCGCCATCTTTTCTATATTATTCCAATGAGGCCCGGCTGACTAGCAGCGCCCGTATGGCTACCGTCAATTCGATTCGTTCCGCGCGTCCGAGCCGCCGCCGCAGCGAACGGAACTCGCGATCTTTGCCGCGCGCGAAGAGGTCGAGGCATTCCGCGCGCCGATGCAGGTAGCCGCCGCGGCCGGGCGCGCGCGCGCCGGCGCCGTCAAGCCGCACGCCGGGCCCGTCACTGACCAGCCGCGCCATCGCCGCCTGCGCGCCGCGCTTCATGCATCCGAGGCAAGTGCGCATCGGCCTATGATTTGACCTCGGCATCGGGCGCTTCCCCGGCCGGCGCGGCGTCGCCAGCGGTTTCCACGGCGGTTTCCTCGGCGCCGTCAGCGGCGACGGCCGCAAGTGCGGCGGACTCGGCCGCCGCCTGGGACCGTTCCTCTTCGACGCGGCGCTTGGTCACGACCCACTCGCGCGCCGCGTGGATCAACTGTTTGGCGCGTTCGGGACTAATGCCCTCGACTTCAAAGGAATCCTCATTGGCTTCGCCCAGTTGCTCCGCCGTGCGGAAACCCCATTGATAGAGCAACTCGGCGTTGATATCGCCGATCCCCGGAATCGCGTTGAGCGAGGCGCGCGCGGCGCGCGCCTCATCCTCCGCCTCGGAGTCGCTGCGCACGTCCAGCTTCCATCCGGAGAGCCGATGCGCCAGGCGCACGTTCTGGCCGCGCTTGCCGATCGCGAGCGAGAGCTGATCGTCCGGCACGATCACCTCCATCGCGCGCTCTTCCTCGTCGATAATGACTTTCGAAACCTTGGCCGGGGCGAGCGCGCGGCAGACCAGTTCGGCCTGATCGTCGGTCCACGGGACGATATCGATCTTCTCGCCGCGCAATTCCTGCACCACCGACTGCACGCGCGTGCCCTTCATCCCGACGCAGGCGCCGACCGGATCGACGTCGCCGTCCTTGGAATAGACGGCGACTTTGGCGCGTCCGCCGGGTTCGCGCGCGCACTGGCGAATCTCGACGATGCCCTCGTAAATTTCCGGCACTTCCTGCTCGAACAGCTTCATCAGGAACAGGTTGGAGGTGCGCGAAAGCACGATCGAAAGCCCCTTTTCGGAAAGGTCAACGTCGAGAATCAGGGCGCGGATCCGGTCGCCCTGGCGATAGCGTTCGTGCGGAATCTGCTCTTTTTCGGGCAGGATCGCCTCGGTGCGGCCGAGATTGACGATCATGTTCTTGCGCTCGAAGCGCTGCACGATGCCGGAGACGACCTCGTCCTTGCGATCCTTGAATTCGTTGTAAATCTGTTTGCGCTCGGCGTCGCGGATATGCTGGATGAGATTCTGCTTGGCGGCCTGCGCGGCGATCCGGCCCATCGTGGCGGTATCGAGCTTAATCAGGATTTCGTCGCCGGCCTGGGCCTCGGGATCATATTTGGCGCGCGCCTCCGCGACGGCGGTCTGGGCGGCGGGATTGGTCACCGTATCGACCACCGTTTTGATTTCGAAAAGCTCGATTTCGCCCAGTTCGGCGTTGAAGCGCGACTCGATATTGCAGTCGGCCCCATAGGTGCGCCGGGCCGCCGAATGCATCATTTCCTCGATCGCGTTAATCACGATCGACTTGTCAATCCCCTTTTCCTTGGAGACCGATTCGATTACCCGGTTCAGATCGCCCGCCATACCGCCTCCCGCGGGCGCAATCCGCTTCGCCCAGCCGGCGCGGGCCAGCCCGCGCCGCGCGCGAATCGCGCCCGTTCAGTCAAATTTGTGCTCGTAATTCGCTCCCTGGATTTCGTCGAAGCTAAACCGCTTCGGGCTATGACTCTCCTCGTCCTCCAGTTCGATTCCGGATGGACCGGCCGCCGTCAGCGCGCCGCGAAAAACCTTGCGCCCGTCGTGCGCGTGATGCGTGCGCAGGCGGATCCGATGGCCGCGATGGGCCTCGAAGTGCGCGAGCTTGGTCAACGGCCGATTGATCCCGGGCGAGGCGACCTCGAGCAGGTAACGGCCGTCGATCGGGTCGTAAACGTCGAGCAAGTCGCCCAAAATCGGACTCAGGGTTTCGAGGTCGCTGAGCGCGATTCCGCCGCCCGGCCGATCGACCAGCAGCCGCAGCAGGGAGCTGCGCGCGCCCTTGCGGAACTCCACGCTGACCAGCTCGTAGCCCTGTTTTTCGATATGCGGCTCCAGCAATTCGACGACCTTTTTCGCCACCGGGTTCAGTTGCAAGACCATCACGGGCCGTTTCCCCAGCGGTTCGCCCGCGGAACCGAGTCAAAAAGCGCGAATGTTCCCGGAGACCAGCGGCGAACCAACAAAAAAGTGGGCTTCGGCCCACGCTGGCAACCTAACATCAAACGCCGCCGCCGACAAGCCGCCCGGACCGGCGCGCGCCGGCCTCGCGACCAGGATTCGGCAACCACAACTTCCGCGCCGCCGACATCACACCGCCTGGTTCAAGAACGGCGGCGCGCCGGAGCGCGCCCGGACCATCGCCAACCACGAATCGCCGCGATGCGGGGCGCCAAGCGCGGGAAGCCGCGCGGCGGCGGGCGATCAGGTGTGGCGCGGCCAGCGGAGGATTTCGCGGATTCGCCCGGTGCGGGCGGATAACCGCCGGGGGTTTTATAGCGGCAATCCGAGCAGCGCGCCTCGAATCGCGCCATGATAGTGGGCCAGGGCCGGCTCATTGCGCCCGAAATTGACGTGATCCTGCGCACCGGACGTGAACCCGCGCTGCATCGCCTCGGCCAGCGGAAAATCCTCGCGCTCGACCGTGCGCAGCAGCAAATCCATGTTGCGGTCCCAGTGCGCCCGCGCCTTCTCGGTCGCCGCTGGTTCAGGCGTGTAGAGCGACACGTGCATCACGCTTTCGTCGGCGCCATTTCCGGCCGGATAGACCCGCCACGTCTCAATATGGTCGCCCTGCCATACCAGCACCACGTTGGGGAACAATACGTAAATCACCGCAATATGCTGCAACAGTTCCCAGCGGTCTTCCGGAAGGGCGCGCAGTTCGTCGATGGTGGTGCGCGGCACGACCATTCGGAGATTGCCATTATGGGGATCGAAGACAGTGGATCGGCCGTTGATTAGCGGAGCGATCGTCTTCCGGTGCAGAATCGGCACGTGGTACGCCTCGAGAAAAGTGTCCACCACGAGTTTCCAGTTCATGCGCCGTTGCAGGACGCGCGTTTCAAAATGCGCGTAACGGTCGAAGCCATAGGCGGCCAGCTCCGGCGCCAGCCCGCCGAGCAGGCCGCGCGGCTCGATCGACGCCTCACCGGGCATGGGCCGCACCCAGATTAGCCCATATTCCTCCTTGACCGGCAGCGCGCGCAGCCCATGCGCCGACCGGTCGATCTCGCCGAATGCCCGATGGTCGGTTATTCCAAGCAAGCGGCCATCACGGCCGTAAGACCAGCCATGATAGGGGCATACAAAGCTCTTCTGGCCGCTGCCGCAGCCCTCGGCCACCTTGGAGCCGCGATGGCGGCATACATTGAGGAACGCGTTTACCTGTCCGTCATCGCGACGCACGATCAGGATGGGTAAGCCGAGGAGATCGTTGGTGATGAAATCCCCGGGCTGAGGCAAATCACCGCTCAAGCCCATCACCAGCGGGGACTCGCGGAAAAACCGCCGCCGCTCCAGTGCTACCTGTTCGGCGGAAATATAATCGCTCACCGGGTTTCGATAGATCGTTTCAGCGAGCGCGGTCCTCCGCTCATCCAGAGTGGAGAGCAGCTGTCGCCCGAGTTCGATTTGCATTGCCCGTTGCATAAAAATCCTTCGTTTCCCGTTAATCCAGAATCCAGCACGAACTCATACGGCTCGCCAGCGCGAGCGGGCTGGCGACTGGCGCCAGCGGCTCAAAAAATTCAGAGGATCACCCGGAGCTTCATCCGGGGTTGCGGAATCGTCCGCGCGGCCGCTCCGCCCGGATCCGGGCGGGGCGGCCGACTTTACCCTACCTATCGCCTGTCAATTGCGCGGTCCAACCCGGAGTCATGGTCAGTTAAGGCCGTAAAGCTCGGCGACGTTGTCGTGCAGCAGCCAGTTCTTTTCCTGTTCGTTGAGGTTAACCGTATGTTTGGCAAGGAGTTCCTGCGACCACGGCCAGGTGGAGTCGCTATGCGGGAAATCGTTGGCCCACATCAGCCGCCGCTGGTTGCACATGTCTTTCATTTTGAAAGCGACCCAGTCGTCCTGGAACGTCATATAGACATTCTCGCGGAAATAGTCGCTCGGCATTTTGGACAACTCCTGTCCAGCCGGCAACCAAAAACGATGGCGATCGAAAGCGTGATCCATCCGGTACATGTAGTGGGGCGCCCAGCCGGCGTC
>DAHZDR010000287.1 GCA_027403435.1 Deltaproteobacteria bacterium | reverse complement strand
CTGTTCCTGCGCAATCATGACGAATTGACGCTCGAGATGGTCAGCGCCGAGGAACGCGACTACATGTTCCGCGCCTATGCGCAGGAAGCGCGCATGCGCGTCAATCTGGGAATCCGGCGGCGCCTTGCGCCGTTGCTCGGCAACAACCGCCGCTCGATCGAACTGGTTAACGGACTGCTCTTTTCGCTTCCCGGCGCGCCGGTGATCTACTACGGCGACGAAATCGGGATGGGCGACAATATCTATCTGGGAGACCGCGACGGCGTGCGCACGCGGATGCAATGGAGCGGCGATCTCAACGCCGGTTTTTCAACCGCGGATACGCCGCGCCTGATCCTGCCGGTAATCATCGATCACGAGTACCACTACCAGACGATCAACGTCGCCGCGCAGAATCGCAACCGCCATTCGCTGCTCTGGTGGATGCGGCGGTTGATCGCGCTGCGCAAGCAGCATAAGGCGTTCGGCAGCGGCTCGATCGAGTTTCTCAATCCCGAAAATCCGCGCGTGCTGGTGTTTATCCGCGCCTGGCGGGACGAGCGGATTCTGGTGGTTGCGAATCTGTCGCGCTTCGTCCAGTACGTCGAAATCGATCTGTCCCGCTTCAAGGGCATGACGCCGGTCGAGTTGTTCGGCCGCACCAGTTTTCCGCCGATCGGCGAGCGTCCATATCTGCTTACGCTCGGGCCGCATATGTTCGACTGGTTTTCGCTTGAAACGCTGGATGACGGCCGGGCGCCGGCGACGCGCGCCGCGGCCGTCCGGCCAACGATCGAGATCGGCGAAAGCTGGGAGCGGTTCCTGCTTGGCGAAGAGCGTGAAAAGCTCGAACGCGCGCTGCCGCAATTCCTGTCGGAGCGCCGATGGTTCCGCGGCAAGGCGAGTGGCGTCAAAGCCGCGCGCTTGGTCGAGGCGCTGCCGCTGACGGACGAGGCGAACGGACCGTTCTTCACCCTGGTGGAGACGGAGTTGACGAACGGCGAGCCGGAAACCTATGTGCTGCCGCTCGGAATCGCGGAGCCGGGCCGTTTCGAAAATGACGGCGCGCCCGCGATCGTCGCGGAACTGGATATTCGCGGACGCAACGGCGCGGGACGCAAAGTGGTTTTCGACGCCGCCGCGGATCCCGCGTTTGCGCGCGCGCTCTACGATCTGGTCAGGCGGCGGCGCCGAATGCGCGGCCGCCTGGGCGAAATTTCCGGCCTGCATACCACGGCGGGCCAGTTTTCAGCCGGCTCCATTGAAGAAATTCCGCCAGCGCGACTGCTCAAGGGCGAACAGAGCAACACCTCGCTCGCCTTTGGCGAGGATTTTCTGCTCAAGCTTTACCGGAAAGTGGAGTCGGGCATCAGCCCGGAGGTTGAAATCGGGCGTTTCCTGACCGAACATGCCGTTTCCTTTCATACGCCGCCGCTCGCCGGCTGGATTGAGTACCGCGCCGGCCGCGACGAGCCGCGCACGGTCGCCGTGATGCATCGATATATGGCGAATCAGGGTGACGCCTGGGAATATTCCAGGCACGAACTGGAGCGTTATTTCGAGCGGGCGGCGGCGCGCGGCCCGTGTCCCGGCGGGCCTGGACGCGCGCCCGGCGAGATGCTCGAAGTCGCGGCGCCGGATGCGGACGTATCGCGGATGATCGGAGCCTATCTCGACGCCGCCCGCCTGCTTGGCCGGCGCGTCGCCGAGATGCATCTTGCGCTGGCTTCCGGCGCCGACGAGGCGTTCGCTCCGGAATCCTATTCGCCGTTTTGGCAGCGCTCCGAATATCAGTCGATGCGCAATCTGGCGGGACTCGCGTATCGTTTGGCGCACGGCCAGGGAAAAAACCTGCCGGATGAAACGGCGCGGCGGCTGGAGCGGCTGCGCGCGCATCCGGAATTGATCGCGGCGCGCTTCGACGCCTTTCTCAAACAGCGCGTCTCGGTGGCGCGGATCCGGAGCCACGGCGATTTGCATCTGGGGCAGGTGCTGTACACCCGCGGAGATTTCATGATCATCGATTTCGAAGGCGAGCCGGCGCGCTCGCTTAGCGAACGGCGGCGCAAGCGCTTGGCGATTCGCGACGTGGCCGGGATGCTTCGTTCGTTTCATTACGCGGCGTGGGGCGCGCTGATCGAAGGAACCCGCGCGGGTACGCTCGGAGGCCGGGATTTCGCGACGATGGAGCCGTGGGCGAGCCTGTGGTCAACGTGGACCTCGTGGGCGTTTCTCAAGTCGTATCTTGAGCGCGCCGGGGACGCGCCGTTCGTGCCGGCGGATCGCGGGGAGCTGCGCGTTCTGCTCGACGCGTTCGTGCTCGAAAAAGCCATCTATGAACTGGGGTATGAACTGAATAATCGTCCCGACTGGGTGGCGATTCCGCTGCGCGGGATCGAGTGGATCGTCGGAGTTGATTTGAACGATGGAGCATGAAGCGCGGACGACTGACAATGGCGGGGTCGCGCCCGAGGAGCTGGATCGCCTGCTTTCGCTGCGCCATCCGAACCCGCACGCGATCCTCGGCGCCCATCCGACGCCGGCGGGAGTGGTCGTGCGGGCCTTTCGGCCGGACGCGCGCCAGGTTTCGGTAATCGCCGCCGGCGCGCCTCCGTGGCGGATGGGCCAGCTCGGCGAGACCGGACTGTTCGAGGTCCTGATTGGCGATCGCGCCGAAGTGTTTCCCTATGAATTGCGCGCGCAATACGGCGACGGCGGCGTCGTGACCGTGCGCGATCCCTACGCCTTTTTGCCGACGATCGGCGACCTGGACTTGCATTTGTGGAACGAAGGCCGCCACGAACGCGTTTACGAAAAGCTCGGGGCGCATCAGCATGAAATCGCCGGCGTCGCGGGCGTCGCCTTCGCGGTATGGGCGCCGAACGCGCGCGGCGTCAGCGTCGTCGGCGATTTCAATGGCTGGGACGGGCGGCTCCACATGATGCGCGAGCTGGGATCGTCGGGCGTGTGGGAGTTGTTCATTCCGGGTCTCCCGCCAGAGGCGCGTTACAAGTTCGAACTGCGCGCGCTGACCGGCAATCCGACGCTCAAGGCCGATCCCTTCGCGACGGCCGTCGAGGTCCCGCCCGCAACCGCGTCGATCGTTCATCGTTCAACTTACAAATTCGGCGACGGCGAATGGATGGCGGCGCGCGCGCGCCGCGACGCGCTCGGCTCGCCGCTGGCGATTTACGAAGTCCATCTCGGCTCCTGGCGGCGCGTGCCCGGGGAAGGCCATCGCCAGCTCACTTACCGGGAAATCGCGCCGCTGCTTGCCGACTATGCCAGCGATATGGGCTTCACCCATGTCGAGTTGATGCCGGTCATGGAGCATCCGTTCTCCGGCTCCTGGGGTTATCAGGTGACGGGGTATTTCGCGCCGGCCGCGCGCTGGGGCGGTCCCGATGATTTCAAATATCTCGTCGATCATCTGCACCAGCGCGGAATCGGCGTGATTCTGGACTGGGTGCCGGCGCACTTTCCCACCGACGCTTTCGCGCTCGGACGCTTCGACGGCACCGCGCTCTACGAACATCTGGACGCCCGCAAGGGATTCCATCCCGAATGGGATACTTACATATTCAACTTCGGCCGCAACGAAGTGCGCAATTTCCTGATCGCCAACGCGCTATATTGGCTGGGCGAATACCATGCCGACGGCCTGCGCGTGGACGCGGTCGCCTCGATGCTGTATCTGGACTACGCCAGGCGCAACGGGGAATGGATACCCAACCAGTACGGCGGCCGCGAAAATCTCGAGGCGATCGATTTCATCAAGGCGCTGAATGAGGCGGCTTACGCGAACCATCCCGGAATCATGATGATCGCGGAGGAATCGACGGATTGGCCGGCGGTGAGCCGGCCGACCTACCTGGGCGGCCTCGGCTTCGGCTTCAAATGGGACATGGGCTGGATGCACGATACGCTCAATTATTTCGCCACGGATCCGATCTACCGCCGCTACCATCAGCGTGACGTAACCTTCGGTTTTCTATACGCATGGACCGAAAATTTCATTCTGCCGCTGTCGCATGACGAAGTGGCGCACGGCAAGCGTTCGATGCTCTCGAAGATGCCGGGCGATCGCTGGCGGCAGTTCGCCAATCTGCGCGCGCTCTATGCCTATATGTGGGCGCGGCCGGGCAAGAAAATGCTGTTCATGGGCGGCGAGTTCGGCCAATGGCGCGAATGGAACCACGATGAAAGCCTCGACTGGGATTTGCTCGAACAGCCGGAGCATCGCCAGTTGCAAAGCCTGGTCCGCGAACTTAATCGGATTTATCGGGCGGAGCCGGCGTTGTGGGAAGCCGACGCCGATCCGGCGGGCTTTCATTTTGTGGACGCCGACAACGCCGACGATAACGTAATCGCGTTCATACGGACCGCGCCGAAGAGCGGGCGGCGGATGCTGTGCGTATGCAATTTCTCGCCGGTGGCGCGCTATGGCTATCGCGTCGGCGCGCCGTCGGCGGGCGTGTATCGCGAAATTCTTAACACCGATTCCGTCTATTTCGGCGGCGGCAACCTCGGCAACGGCGGCGCGATCGCGGCCGTGCCGGTTCCGCATCACGGCCTGGGCCATTCGCTGACGCTGACGCTGCCGCCGCTCGCCGCGCTATGGCTTGAGCTCCCGCGCGGATAGCGCGCGCGAGGCTGCCAATGGCCGATCCGCGCGCCACTTATCGCCTGCAATTCCACGCCGGCTTCACTTTCGACGACGCCGCGGCGCTGGCCGATTATCTCGCCGATCTGGGAATCAGCCACGTTTATTGTTCGCCGCTGCTGCAGGCCTCGCCCGGCAGTTCCCACGGCTACGACGTCGTCGATCACTCCCGCGTCGACGCCGAACTGGGCGGCGCCGCGGGCCACGCGCGGATGTGCGCGGCGCTGGGCGCCCGTCGGTTGGGCCAGGTGCTCGATATCGTCCACAACCACATGGCGATAGTCAGTCCGTATAATCCATGGTGGTGGGACGTGCTGGAAAACGGCCCGGCAAGCAATTACGCCGCCTATTTCGACGTCGATTGGGATACGCCCGAGATGCGGCTGCGCAATGCCGTGTTGCTGCCGGTGCTCGGCGATCAGTACGGCGAAGTGCTCGAGTCCGGAGAAATCCGCGTCGAGCGCGACGGCGCCGAACTCGCCGTCAGGTATCACGAACATCGCTTTCCGGTGGCGCCGCGTTCGCTCGACACGATTCTTGCCGCCGCCGCCGAACGCTGCGGCTCCGATGAACTCGCCTTTCTTGCGGACGCCTTCGGCCGTCTGCCGCTGCCCACCGCGACCGATTTCGCAAGCACCCGCCGCCGCCATCGCGACAAAGACGTCCTGCGCGCGCAACTCGCGCGGCTGCTTCGCGATCGCGCCAGCGCCGGCGCCGCGATCGACGAGGTTATCGCCGGCTTCAACCGCGATCCGTCCGCCCTGCACGCCCTGCTCGAACGCCAGAATTATCGCCTTGCCTATTGGCGCGCCGCTTCGCGCGATCTTGGATACCGCCGTTTCTTCGACATCAACACGCTGGTCGGCCTCAGGATGGAGGACGATCGCGTTTTCAGGGACACGCACGCGCTGGTGCTGCGATGGCTCGCCGAAGGCGTGATTGACGGCGTGCGCATCGATCATATCGACGGGCTGCGCGACCCCGATGACTATCTGGCGCGGATACGCCGGGCGCGCGCCGACGGATGGATCGTCGTCGAAAAAATTCTCGCGGCGGACGAGTCTCTGCGCGAATCATGGCCGATCGGCGGAACCACCGGCTACGACTTCATGAATCTGATCGGCGGCCTGATGATCGATCCGGCCGGCGAGCGTCCGCTGACCCGCTTTTATAACGATCTGACTGGCGAGCGCGCCGATTTCCCGCGGCTTGTGCTGGAGCAAAAAGACCTCGTGATGCGCGACGTGCTGGGCAGCGATCTCAGCCGGCTGACCGCGCTCTTGGTCGAGGTCTGCGAACTCCATCCGCGCCGCCGCGATTACACCCGCCACGAAGTCCATGAGGCGCTTTGCGCCACCGCGGCCCGGTTCGGCGTCTATCGCACCTACGTCAGGGAAGGCGCGCCGATCCATCCCGACGATCGCGCCCGCATCGCCGCTGCGATCGCGGCCGCCATGCTCGATCGTCCCGAAATCGATCGCCGGCTGTTCGATTTTCTGGGCGACATTCTGACTCTGCGCTATAGCGGGCGGCTGGAAACCGAGCTGGCGATGCGCTTTCAGCAGTTCACCGGGCCGGTGATGGCCAAGTCGATCGAAGACACCGCCTTTTATCGCTACCACCGGATGGCCGCGCTCAACGAAGTCGGCGGCGACCCCGGCCGTTTCGCGATCGCGCCCGAGGAATTCCATCGCCGCATGGCCGAGGTTCAGGAGCGCTGGCCGCTCACGATGCTCGCCACGTCGACGCACGATACGAAACGCTCCGAGGACGTGCGCGCTCGGCTTTGGCTGCTCGCCGAAATTCCCACGCAATGGGCGGCCGCGGTGCGCGGATGGGCCGAGATGAATCGGCCGTGGTGGCGCGGCGGCCTCGCCGACATCAACGCCGAATACCTGTTTTATCAGACGCTGATCGGCGCCTGGCCGCTCGAATGCGAACGCGCTCGCGAATACATGCGCAAGGCCGCGCGCGAAGCCAAAATCCATACCAACTGGAACAACCCGAATCCCGAGTACGAACGCACGCTCGACGGCTTCATCGAGGGCGTTTACGCCAACGCCGAATTTATCGCGGATCTGGAACGCTTCGTCGCGCCCTTGGTATGGCCCGGGCGGATCAACTCGCTCGCCCAAACGCTGATCAAGCTGACCGCTCCCGGCGTTCCCGATTTCTACCAGGGCTGCGAACTCTGGAATCTCGCGCTGGTCGATCCCGACAATCGCCGGCCGGTCGATTACGCGCCGCGCCGCCGCCTGCTCGAAGCCGCGCGGCGCGCGACCGTCGAAGAGATTCTGGCCCGCGCCGACGACGGCCTGCCCAAACTCTGGACGATTCGCCACGCGCTCGACCTGCGCCGCCGCCGGCCCGAACTCTTCGGCCGCGCCGCGGCCTACCAACCGCTCAGCGCCGAGGGCGGCCGCGCCCTCCATGCGCTCGCGTTTATCCGCGGTTCGGGCGCGCTCACGCTGGTTCCGCGCCTGCCGATTCGGCTGGCCGATAACTGGGAAGGCGCCACGCTCGAAATTCCGGCGGGGCGCTGGCGCGACCTGATGACCGGCGAGCTTCGTCATGGCGGCGCGATTCCGATCGCCACCCTGCTCGCGCGCTTTCCGGTCGCGCTGCTCGAGCGCGAGGAACCCGGCGCGTGACGGCGGCGCGCGCGCGGCGATGAATTCGATGGAACTCCGGGTATGGGCGCCGAACGCCGCGACCATGCATCTCGCGATCGCCGGCGAGCGCCTGCCGATGGCGCGCGGCGACGGCGGATGGTGGTCGATCGATACGCCGCTTGCCGCGCCGGGCGCAGATTACGCCTTCATTATCGACGGCGCCGAACCGCCGTTGCCGGATCCGCGCTCGCGCTTCCAGCCCTGCGGCGTGCATGGACCCTCGCGCATCGTCGATCACGCGGCTTTCCGCTGGAGCGATCGGGACTGGAACGCGCCGCCGCTGGCAGACGCGCTCGTCTATGAATTGCACGTCGGAACCTTCACGCCCGCCGGAACCTTCGCCGCCGCGATCGAACGCCTCGGCCATCTCGCGGACCTGGGCGTCACGCACGTCGAACTGATGCCGCCGGCGGAGTTTTCAGGCGATCGCGGATGGGGCTACGACGGCGTCGATCTATTCGCGCCCCATCACGCCTACGGCGGTCCCGATGGCCTCAAGGCGCTGATCGACGCCTGTCACGCGCGCGGACTCGCCGTCCTGATCGACGTGGTTTACAACCACTTCGGTCCAAGCGGCAACTATCTGCCGCGTTTCGGCCCCTATCTGACCAAACGCTACGCGACGCCGTGGGGCGACGCGGTTAATTTCGACGGTCCGGGCGGCGACGAGGTCCGCCGCTTCTTTTGCGACAACGCGATCGCCTGGCTTGCCGATTATCATGCCGACGGCCTGCGGATCGACGCGGTCCACGCGATCCTCGATACCTCCGCGATCCATTTTCTCGAACAACTGGCCGCCGAAGTCGCCGCGCTCGAAAAACGGCTCGGCCGCCGCCTCGTGCTGATCGCTGAGAGCGACCTCAACGACCCGCGGATCGTGCGGCCGGTCGAAATCGGCGGCTACGGCGTCGCCGCGCAATGGTCCGACGATTTCCATCACGCGCTGCATGCCGTGCTGACCGGAGAGCGCGCCGGCTATTACGAGGATTTCGGCGCGCTTGCCGATCTGGCCAAGGCGCTCCGTTCGGCCTGGGTGTATGACGGCCGCCACTCGCGCCATCGCGGCCGACGCCACGGCCGTCCGCCGCTCGGATTGGACGGCCACAAGTTCCTTGGCTATCTGCAAACGCACGATCAGGTGGGAAATCGCGCGCGCGGCGAACGATCCGCCCATCTGATGAGCCTCGGCCGGGCGAAAGCCGGCGCGGCGCTCGTGCTGACCGC
>DAHZDR010000272.1 GCA_027403435.1 Deltaproteobacteria bacterium | reverse complement strand
TGGGGCGCCGGGAGCACGCTCGAAAACGACGAAATCGTCGTGCCGGGCGGCCAACGCTACCATCCGATGGAGTTCGCGGTGGAGCCGGACGCGACCGCGGCGAGCTATTTCGCGGCGGCGGCGGCCCTCGTCGGCGGCGCCGTCCTGATTCGCGGGATCGGCCGCTCAAGCGTGCAGGGCGACGCGCGCTTTATCGATTTACTCGCGCGGATGGGCGCGCGGGTGGAATGGCGCGACGACGCGGTCTCGGTTACCGGCACGGGACGGCTTTGCGGGGTGGACGCGGAGCTCAACGCGATGCCGGACGTCGTGCCGACGCTAGCGGCGATTGCGCCCTTCGCCGCAACGCCGACGCGGATTCGCAAGGTCGGCTTCATACGCCATCACGAAAGCGACCGGATCGCCGCCCTGGCGGCGGAATTGCGCCGGGCGGGCGCGGCGGTCACGGAATTCGCCGACGGCCTGGAGATTCAGCCGTCGGCGGTGCATGCCGCGGCGATCGAGACCTACGACGACCATCGGATTGCGATGGCGTTCGCGGTGGCCGGACTCAAGGCGGAAGGAATTCGCATCGTGAATCCGGGCTGCGTGGCGAAGACGTATCCGGAATTTTTCGCCGATCTCGAGCGGCTGCGGCGGCCGTAACCGCCGCGCGGCGCGATAGTTGCGATTTTTGCAACTATCGTGACGCGCGGGGCCGGACGGTGAGCCAGCGCCGCCCGGCCAGGCCTGAACGTTACGCTAGAAGATGGGCCGGCGACGCCTCCGTTAAGTTCGCGCCGCCGGCCCATCATATGCTCATCCCTGGGAGAGCGTCTTCAAATCCTCGGCCCAGCTCTCATACGAGCGCAGCGGGATAATTTCGATATCCTTCGCGATATGGGAGTAGCCGAGCTTCCAGATCGGCAACTGATGCATCGCACGGTCGAGATCGTCGGCGGTTGGCACGTCGAGAATCGCGATTACGACCGGCGTACCCGCCGCTTTCCATAGGCCCTTGATGGCGCCGGTTTTGGCCGCGCCCAGCGCGGCCTCCGACTCCTTCAGCCAGACCGAGTAGAATTCCTTGTTCGAGGTCTGGGCGGGCTTGTCGATATAGACCTTCAGCATGAACAACATCGTTTGCTTCTCCGTGGTTTTGGGTAAATGAAATTCGACCTATTTGATTGCGACCGGATTAACCGGCGAACCCGCGCCGCGCACCACCTTGAGCGGGGCGCCGACGAACATGAAGGTCCACTGGCCGTCCTTTTCGCAATCGTTGGCCAGGTCTTCGAGCCAATCGATTTCGTTGAAAATCACGCCTTGATCGCGGAGCAGCGCGGCGTGCAGCGGGATCATCACGCCCGCCGCTTCGTTAAGCGTCTGTTCGGTGGCGATGGTGTCGGAGCCAATCGACGGGATTTCCATGCGATGGACCCAGTTGACCAGCTCGGGACTGTAGGCCAGGCCCGGCTCCCTGAATTCGCCGTTGGGGAAGATGCCCGGAAAGCCGTGGTCATAGAAGCGCTTGAGCCATCCGGTGCGAATCAGCAGGATGTCGTGCTTTTCGATCGCGCAGTTCTGGCGTTTGGCGGCGGCTTCGAGATCGGCGACGGTGATCGGTTCGTTGGCGTCGAGCGAGGGCTTGCCCTTGAGCCGCGCGATATCGAGCAGGATGCCGCGGCCGACCACGCCGTGATTGGCGATCGGCTCGATCGAGCATTTGCGCAGTCCGCCGGTGGTGGTCTTGGCGTCGTAGCCGTTGTAGAGCTTGTTGTCATACCATACGTGGCCCAGGGCGTCGTACTGGGTGGTGCCCTGCAGGTACATCACGATCACGTCGTCGGCGTATTCCATCCCGCCGGGAAACGGCTGGGCGAGCTCGTTTTCGTAAAAACCCTTGTCCATCGCCATCGTGCGGATCGGTTGCGAGCGCGAAGGATAGAGCGGGTCGCCCGCGGGCCGCGCGAGCGGCACGCCGAGCATAAAGACCTTGCCGCTTTTGATTGCGCGGGCGGCGCGCAAAACTTCGGCGCTGGTGAGATAATTGAGCGCGCCGATTTCATCGTCGGCGCCCCAGCGGCCCCAGTTCTTGGGACCGTCCTTGAGCAATTCGCTGAAACTGACAGGCTTATTGGCCATAATCGTTATCCTCCCGCCGTGCGGCGTCCGACCGATTCAAGCGGCTGGCGCCGGCGGATTTTGACTGCGGCGGCGCCGGAAGCCTACTACGATCGGGGCCTTGCGGTGAAATCCGGCGTGGACGCCGCGCTTGCGCTGAACCGATCGATTACCTAAGGATCGCAATTGCCGGCGGGGGCACGGCGAATTTCACAACGGGGAGCGCATCAGATGGAACTCGATCCGCAGATGAAAGCAATCCTGGACACGATTGCCGCGGCGGGCGGCAAGCCGTTCAACGCTTTGACGCCAGCCGAGGCGCGCGCGGCTATCAAGCTGATGGCGCAGGTCTTCGGCGGCGCCGCCGAACAGATGGCGAAGGTCGATGACCGGCGCATTCCGGGACCGGCCGGCGAGATTCCGGTGCGGATTTATACGCCCGAGGGAGCCGCCGCCAAGGGCGTTCTGGTCTATTTTCATGGCGGCGGATGGGTAATCGGGGATATCGGAACCCATGACGACGTCTGCCGCTCGCTGGCCAAAGGCGCGGGATGCGTGGTCGTGTCGGTGGATTACCGGCTTGCGCCCGAACATAAATTTCCCGCCGGTCCCGAGGATTGTTACGCCGCGGTCAAATGGGTCGCGCAGAACGCCACCGCGCTCGGAGTCGACGCGAACCGGATCGCTGTCGGCGGCGACAGCGCCGGCGGCAACCTGGCGGCGGTGATTGCGCAAATGGCGCGCGATCGCGGCGGCCCGAAGATCGCGTTTCAGCTGCTTATCTATCCCGCAACCGACTGGTCGAAGGAATCGGCCTCGCAGCGCGAATTCACCCAGGACGGCTATATCCTGTCGCGCGGCGACATGGTCTGGTTTTACGACCATTACATGACCAGCGCGGCGGACAAGACCAATCCCTATTTCAGCCCCGCCTGCGCGAAGAGCCTGGCCGGCCTGCCGCCCGCGTTCGTGCTGACCGCGGCGATCGATCCCCTGCGCGACGAAGGCGAGGCCTACGCCGAGGCGCTGCGCAAGGCCGGCGTCGCGGTCACGGCGAAGCGCTATCCGGGAGTATGCCACGGCTTCATCATGATGGGGGCGAAGCTCGACACGGGCAAGCAGGCGCTCGCGGACTGCTGCGCGGAGTTGAAAAAGTCGATCAGCCGTTAGGCTAATCGCCCGCCGCGTATGCGGCGGGCGGCGCGGGACCGCATGGCGAACGGCGACGACCACCTGGAGCTGCGCATCGTTGGGGTCGAACCGGCGGAGGAAATCGCCGGCGCGCGGCGAATATCGCTCAGGACCACCCGCGGCGCGATTCCAATCGTGCTGCACGCGGCTGAAGGCGCCACGCGGGCGGCGGTATGCGTCAGCGGCGCGCTCGGCGGACTTGACGGACCGGCGATGCTGTATGCGCGGATGGGCGCGCAGATGCCGCAGCGGGGAATCACGGTCGCGCGAGTCGATTACCGCGCGCCCAACGATTTCGCCGAATGCCTGCTCGACGCGCTCGCGGCGGTCGCGTTTCTGAAAGGCGTGGGCTACCGGCGCGCCGCGCTCGTCGGCCATTCGTTCGGCGGCGCGGTCGCGATCAACGCCGGCACGCTGAATCCGATCGTCGCGGCGGTGGTCGCGATTTCGAGCCAGCTTGCGGGTGCGCAGGTGGTCAACGAACTCGCGCCCAAGCCGCTGCTGCTGATCCACGGCACGGCCGACGAAATCCTCGCGCCGCGCGGCTCGGAGCTGATTTTCGAACGCGCGGGCGAACCGCGCCAACTGGAATTGATCGAAGGCGGCGACCATCGCCTGAGCGGCTTCGGCGATCGGCTGCTGGAGCTGGTCGGCGCATGGCTCGCCGCGCGCCTCTGACGGCGCGCGCATATTTACGCGCGCGGGGCGCGCCTATACGCTGTGGGCACCGCGCGCCGCGGACCGCCTTCGGCGCGGATCCGGCGGACGCCGTGAATTTATCGCACGACGCTGAATCACGCAGAGATGAAAATTCCAGTCGCAGTGGTGGGCGCCACGGGCATCGCCGGACAACAGGTGCTGGCGGCGCTCGACGGCCATCCGGATTTCGAAATCGCCGCGCTTGCGGCCTCGGAACGTTCGGCCGGCAGAACTTTTGACGAGGCGCTCACGGACGCGCGGAGCGGGATGCGCCGATGGTACGTGGACGGCGGCGAACCGCCGCGCGCGGCGCTCGGACTCGCAGTGCAGGAGGCGCGATCGCTCAAGCTCGACGGAATCGGACTGGTGTTCGCGGCGGTCGAGTCGGAGGCGGCGCGCGAACTTGAGCCGATTTACGCGCGCCACGTCCCGACCATCAGCACCGCCCGCCCGCATCGGATGGAGCCGGACGTGCCGCTGGTGATTCCGGGCGTCAACCTCGATCATCTGGCGATCGTCGAGGAGCAGCGGCGCCGGCGCGGATGGAAGGGCTTTATCGCGACGCTGCCGAACTGCACCGCGACCGGACTGGCGGTTACCCTCAAGGCGCTCGACGACGCCTTCGGCGTCGCGGCCGCGATGGTCACCACGATGCAGGGAATTTCGGGCGCGGGCCGCGATTTGCCGGCGCTCGATATCGTCGAGAATATCATTCCGTACATACCGCACGAGGAAGAGCGGGTCACGATCGAAACGCGCAAAATTCTTGGCCGCGCGGCCGGCGTTGCGATCGACGCGCATCCGCTGCGTGTCAGCGCCACCTGCACGCGCGCGTCGGTGCTTGCGGGCCATACCGAATCCGTCACGGCGGCGCTGCAAAAGCCCGCGACGGTGGAGCAGGCGATTGCGGCGATGGAGCGCTTCGGCGCGCGGTTCAGCGCGCTCGGCTTGCCGAACGCGCCGCGCCACATGATCACGGTGCATCGCAATCCGATGCGGCCGCAACCGCGGCTCGATCGCGACGCCGAACGCGGCATGACCACTTCGGTCGGCCGGATGCGCGCTGACGAAGTGCTGCCGAACGGCGTGAAATATCTCCTGGTGAGCCATAACGCCGCGATGGGCGCGGGGCGCGGCGCGGTGCTGCTTGCGGAATATCTGAACCACGCGGGTTATCTGCGTTAGCGAAGCTCGGCGCAAGGCCTACTCGTCCGCGGCGCGCTAAAATCCGCCGCATGGCCACCCTCCATCCGCTCATCGCGCTCGGCGTCCTCGCTTCGACCGCCGCGACCGACGCCGTTTTCGTCCTCTTCAATGCCGCCGTCGCGCGCCGCCGCCGGGTCCGCGCGGCGAACTGGAGCGGCCTCTGGTACCTGCTCTCGGCCTTCGCCGTAATCAGCTACACTCAGAACGCCTGGTATGTGCTGTTCGCGGCCGCCGGCTCATGGCTGGGCGCGTTCGGCGCGATCACTTGGCTGGGCCACGACGACGGCGGCCCGGCGGCGGCCTCAATGCTTGAGCGGGCGGCCGGTGCGGGCAAATCCCCGTCCGCCTGACGCGGCGGAAGGCCGGCGTTACGGCCGCCGTGCTTGCGCGGCGTCTGCCGCTATGCGATTTCGTTCGGTGAAGGATTGACGACTGTGGGAATTATCGAATCGACCGCGGCTGGCGGCGGCAATCAAATCGTCGAGCTGTGCGCGCGCTGCGGCCGCGCCGAAGGCGTCTGGAGCGTGCCGTGGCCGGCATTGCCGCCCGACACGCTCCATCGGCTGTGCGGGCGATGCCTCTGGCGGCAATTCCATGAAGTGCCGAAGGGGCCGGTTCGCCAGGAGCTGGTGCGCCAAGTCTTCGGCCGCCGCGTTTTGGGCAAGTCCTCCGCCTGACCTGGAGTTTCAGCGGCGAACGCCGTGAGTGACGCTTCAGCGCGAAAAATCGCCAAATCTTCCGCCCAAATCCGCTTTGCCACGCTACGCGCCGCCATGATGAAATGCGCACGGTGCGCGGCGCTGGTGCGCAGCCGCGCGCGGGTCGTGCCAGGAGCGGGCGCAATTCCGGCGTCGGTCGCATTTGTCGGGCTGGCGCCGGGCCGCTTGGGCGGCGATCGCACCGGCATTCCGTTCGATGGCGATCGGTCGGGCGAATTGCTGCGCCGGATGATTCGTCTGGCCGGCCTGGACGCGGTTTTCGTCACCAATGTCGTGCGCTGTAATCCGCGCGACGCCGCCGGCCGCAATCGCGACCCCACCGCATCGGAAATCGCCAACTGCCGCGGCCATCTGGCGGCCGAACTAGCGCTCGCGCGGCCGCGGATCGTCGCCTGCCTCGGCCGCGTCGCCTGGCGCGAACTGGCCGGCCGCGCGGCGCCGTTTATGCCCGCGGCGCCGAATCCAACCGTCGGCGGCGGGATGCGCCTGCTCGCGCTGCACCATCCGGGGTACGTGATTCGCGGGGCCTATCCG
>DAHZDR010000262.1 GCA_027403435.1 Deltaproteobacteria bacterium | reverse complement strand
CGGTCGCGCCCGCGCTGATTCTGACCGAGCGCGCCCATCTGATCGCCGACTTCTTTCTATACGCCGAACCCGACGCGCTGCTGATCGAAATCGAGCGCGCGCTCTGGCCGGCCGCCCGGGAGCATCTGGAGCGCCTGCTGGTGGCCGACGACGTCGAATTCGAAACGCTCGGCGATTGGGGCCTGCTCGACTGCGCGGGACCGCGAGCCGCCCGCGTCGTGACGGCGATCGCCGGCATCGATCCGTCGGAACTTGCGCAATGGCGCCAGCTGCGGGTCGGCGACCTCAGGATAGCCAATCTGCCGCGCTATGGCGCGTCGGCATATTCGATAATCGCCCCGATCTCGATAATTGAAGATCTGGCGGCGCGCGCCACGTCGGCCGCCGACGGCGCCGAGGCGATCGCGATTTCGCCGGCGGCGCGTGAACTCCCGCGCGTCGAAAATGGCCGCGTCCGCATCGGCATCGACACTGACGAAAAGACCCTCGCGCTCGAGGCGCGGCTCGATTACGCGATTTCGTTCAGCAAGGGATGCTACGTCGGGCAGGAGACGATCGAGCGGGCGACGGCGCGCGGCGGAGTCAAAAAACGGCTGTTCGGCCTGAGCATCAAGGGCGACCGCGCGCCGTCCGTCGGCGCTTCGATCGGTCTTGGCGGCAAGGCGGTCGGCCATCTGAGTTCGATCGTCAAGTCGCCGCGATTCGGCGTCATCGGGCTGGCGATTATGCATCAGAGCGCCTGGACCGCGGGAACGCTGGTCACGATTAACGCCGAAAACGGCGAATTTTCGGCCACAGTGAGCGAACTGCCATTCGGCTGACTGGCGAAGACTTTTATCCGGCGCGCCAAAATGATACTCGGCGTGTCTGATTTTGTATGGCGGCCGGGCGCGCGGCCCGCCGCATGGAGGCAACAACCATGGCTAACGTACTCGGCAAGCGCTACATGTGCGAAAAATGCGGCACGGAAGTGCTGTGCAACAAGGCTGGTTCGGGCGCGCTCGAATGCTGCGAGGGCGACATGAAACTTAAAGAGGCAAAGCCACTGCCGTCGTCCGACTGATTGCGCGGCGATCGCGCGCGCGATCGTCCGCCGGGCGAACATCTTACGCGGGGCTGGCGCTCATTCAGGCAAAGGGGACGGATGCGCTGATGGCCCAGGACAAAGCCGATCTGGTGCTCCATGAGGGCCACGTTTACGGCCATCCGGATTGCGATTCGATGGCGGTGGGCGGCGGGCGGATCATGGGCTATGGCGGCTTTAACGAGCTTAAATCGCTGGTTGGGCCGCGCAGCCATCTGATTCGCCTCAATGGCCGCATGGTTGCGCCCGGCTTCGTCGATTGTCATCTCCACTTCATGGAGGGCGCCGCGACGGCCACCGGAGCGAGCGTGCAACGCTGCCGCGCGATCGACGAATTGCTGGCCGATCTGCGGCTGGTGTCCGGCCGGACTCCGCCCGGCAACTGGCTGCGCGCCTTCGGCTGCGACGAGGCGCTGATCCGGGAACGGCGCGGTCCAACCCGCGCCGAACTCGACCAATCGGCGCCGCGCAATCCACTGCGCCTGCGCCATCAGACGCTCCACGCCTCATGGCTGAATTCCCGCGCGATCGCCGCGCTGGGCCTCGAGGCGCCGGACTTCCGGCCGCCCGAGGGCGCCTGGATCGATCGCGACGCGAGCGGCCGTCCGACCGGGTTCGTCGCCGGAATGGAACAGTGGCTGTCGGACCGCTTGCCGCTGGTGACCGCCGCCGAACTGGAATCACGCGCGCGCAATTTCAGCCGGGAATTGGCCGCGGGCGGCATTACCGCTTTTACCGACGCCACCG
>DAHZDR010000252.1 GCA_027403435.1 Deltaproteobacteria bacterium | reverse complement strand
AGCGCTTGAGGTATTGCTCGTAGGGCAGCACCGCGACGGTTTCGGCGCCGAAAAAATTGTTGTACCAGACCGCCAGCAGGCCCATCAGGACCGGCAGATTGCGCGCGAACGGCGCGGTGCGGAAATGCTCGTCGAGCGCGCGGAAGCCTTCGAGCATCGCGGCGAAATGCTCCGGCCCGATCGCGATCATGGTCGAAAGCCCGATCGCCGAGTCCATCGAATAACGTCCGCCGACCCAATCCCAGAAACCGAACATGTTCGCGGTGTCGATGCCGAACTTCGCGACCTCGGCCGCATTGGTCGAAACCGCGACGAAATGGCGCGCCACGGCTTTTTCGGCGCCGAGCGCATTCACGCTCCAGTCGCGCGCGGTCTGGGCGTTGGTCATGGTTTCGAGCGTGGTGAAGGTCTTCGACGAAACGATAAACAGCGTTTCTGCCGGATCGAGATCGCGCGTGGCCTCGGCAAAATCGGTCCCGTCCACGTTGGAGACGAAGCGCATCGTCAACTCGCGCATGCTGTAGTGGCGCAGCGCCTCGTAGGCCATCACGGGGCCGAGGTCCGAACCGCCGATACCGATATTGATCACGGCGCGAATCCGTTTGCCGGTATGGCCTTGCCATTCGCCGTCGCGCACCCGCCGCGAAAAATCCGCCATCCGATCGAGCGTCGCATGCACTTCGGGCGCGACGTTGCGGCCATCGGCCAAAATCGACGCGCCGCGAGGCGCGCGCAGCGCGGTATGCAACACCGCGCGTTTTTCGGTGACGTTGATTTTGTCGCCGCGAAACATCGCGTCGATTCGCTCCCGCAAGCCGCGCGCTTCGGCCAGCGCCAGCAGCAGCTTCAGCGTTTCGTCGGTCACGCGATGCTTCGAATAGTCGAGGTGGAGGCCCGCCGCCGCGGCCGTCAGCCGCTCGCCACGCGTCTGGTCCGCCGCGAACAATTCGCGCAGATGGGTTTCGCGAACGCGCTGATAATGCGCGCCCAGCGCTTGCCATGCGGAGCTTTCGACCAGGGATTCTTTCGCCGGCGCCATCCGGATCTCCTTCACGCGGAGCGAAACCGCTCCGCCGTTGACGGTTTCAGCCGAGTTTAGCGCCGCGCGCCGCCCGGTTCGACGCTTCCCGCCGAAAAAAGTTGACCGGATTGATGGTTTCAGCCGTGCCGGATTTGGCGGGCGCGCGCTGGCCGCCGCCATGATTGTCCCGCTGATGCCGGGCTTTATTCGGGCGCGGCGGCGCGCGCGGCCGGCGTAATCACCCGGCCCATCTCGCTCGTGTCGTAATGGCAAAGCTGGCTGATTTCGCGGGCGAAACGGCGCGAGTTAAGCGCCTCCAGCAACGCGCGCACGGGAGCCGTTGCGGTTTCCGCTGCCGGAATCACCAGGTCGTAACGCTCCTCGCGCAACGGCGCGAAGCCCAGCATAAAAGCTTCGGCCGCCAGCCGGATGGCGACTCCCGCGTCGGCCTGGCCGGCCGCGATCGCCGCCGCGACCTCAAGATGTCCGCTCACTTCAAAATCGTAGCCCGCGATCGACGCGCTCGAAAGCCCGGCCCGCGCCAGCGCCTCGTCGAGCGCGTCGCGCGCGCCCGAGCCGCGTTCGCGATTGACCAGGCGCACGCCCGGCCGCGCCAAATCCGCAACGCCGCCGATCTCGCGGCCTCGCGCCGGGGCGATCGCCAGGCCCAATTCCCATCGCGCGAAGGTCACCACCGTGGCGCGCCGCGCGCCCAGCACGCGGCGCATCGCCGCCAGATTGTATTCGCCGCCGCGCGGATCGCGCAGATGCAATCCCGCCACCTGCGCGCGGCCTTCGACCAGCGCCTCAAGCGCGCGCTGGCTCGAACAGGGAACCGCAATCGCGCTGAACGGCGCGCGATGACGCGCCAGCCAATCGCCCAGAATCGCCGCCGACGGATCGCAGCCGGCGACCAGCAGCGTCGCGTCGATCTCCTCGTCCGTGCGCGTGGTTTCGACCTCGCTCAGCCGTTTGCGCCCGGCCGCCACCAGTCCCGCCGCCGGCGCCAGCGCCATCCGCACCGCCGGTTGCGCAATCGCCACGACGCGCCCGCCGACCCGCGCCAGCGCCACCCGCCGCGCGCCCGAATCCGCGCCCATCAGCCTGGCCGGAACGCGCCGGCTCGGCTCGTCCGCCGCGCCGCCGAACAGCTGCTCCACGGTTTCGCCCAGCTCGCGCGCGATCGCGATCGCCGCCGTCACGCCCGGCTGATAGACGCCCGCCTCGATCGCGCCAAGCGCCTGCCGCGAAATCCCGGTCCGCCGCGCCAGTTCGAGCTGCGTCATCCCGCGCGCTTCGCGGGCGCGCCGCGTGGATTCGCCGGTTTTCGCCACCTTACTTGTCATTTATCCTGTATAATGGCATAAAGCCCCATCGATGAAAATCTTCGCGACGCTCGCTTCACGCCGGCCCGTCACGGCCGTCTGGTTCACGTTCTGTATAGTCCTCGCCGGCGCCGGCGCAACCGCCGCCGCATCCCCGACGCCGCCGCTCGACGTCGCCTATGCCGGCGCGATGGGCGCCGTGATGGAGCGCGCGGTGCGGCCGGCGATCGCGCGCGAACTAGGGACCGAATTGCGCGGCCGCGCGCAAGGCGCGCTCGGCCTGGCCAACCTGATCGCGGCCGGCGGCCTCCAGCCCGACGTCTTCATCGCCGTCACTCCCGCGCCGATGCGGATCGTGATTGCGGCGGGCAAAACCACGCGCGCAATCCCGTTCGCGCGCACCGAAATGGTTATCGCCTACAGTCCGCGGAGCCGCTATGCCGCCGCGTTCGCGCGCGCCGGTCAACCGGACGCCGAACCGTGGTGGCGAATCCTGACGACCGCCGGTTTGCGCTTCGGCCGCACCGATCCGCGCACCGATCCCCAGGGCCTCAATATTATTTTCACGCTGGAATTGGCCGCCGATTATTATCGTCAGCCCGGCCTTGCGGCGCGGATCCTCGGCCCGGCGGAGAATCCGCGACAGATTTTCGACGAGCCCGACGTGATGGCGCGGCTGCAGGCGGGCCAGCTCGACGCCAGCTCGGCGTACAAGATTCAGGCGACGGCGTTTGACCTGCCGTATGTCGCCTTGCCGGCCGCGATCAACCTCGGCGACGCCGCGCTCGCCGATCGTTATCGGCGCGCCACGGTGACGCTTGACGGCCGAACGTTCCATCCGCAACCGCTGGTCTTTTATGCCGCCGCGCTCGCCGCCGCGCCCCATCCCGCGCTCGCCGCGCGCTTTGTCCAATGGCTCGGCGGCGCGCGGGCGCGCGCTATTTTCGCGCGCTATCATTACGATGGCCCGGGCGGCGCGAAACCGCTGGAGCGCTGAAACGCGATGCGATCGAACTGGATGAACCGGCTGGCGATGGCGGCCTTCACGATCGCGCTGCTCTACCCGTTGGCGGGACTGGGCGCGCCGGTCGGCCGCTGGCGCTGGGACGGCGGCATCCCGGGTTCGACCGCCAGCGCCGTGCGCGTGTCGCTCGCGCTGACCGCGCTGGCGATCGCGATCGTCATCGTGGCCGGCACGCCGGTCGCATGGTATCTCGCCCGCCGCGCCGGCCGCGATCGCGTCGTGTGGGAAGCCGCCGTGCTGATTTCCGTGCTGACGCCGCCGCTGGCGCTGGGCTTGCTGCTCTCGCTGGCCTACGGACCCGCGACCGTAATCGGCCGCCTGCTGATCCGGCTCGGCGTGCCGGCCAGCAACAGCGCCGCCGCCTTCGTCGCCACCCAGGTGTACGCCAGCGCCGGCTACTATATCGTCGCCGCGCGCGCCGCGATCGCCGCCGTCCCGCGCGAGCTTGAACAGACCGCCGCGCTGCTCGGCCTGGCGCCCGCCGCGGTGTTTCGCCGCGTCACCTTTCCGCTCGCGCGGCTGGGCCTCGCCGCCGCCGTCAGTATCGCCTGGGTGCGCGCGCTCGGCGAATTCGGCGCGGTCATCGTCACCGCCTACTATCCCGCCGGAATGCCCGTGCAAATCTGGATCAATCTGCAAACCGCCGGGATGCCCGCGGTGATGCCGCTGCTGATCATTTTCCTGCTCACGGCGCTGCCGCTGCCGTGGCTGATTCATCTGCTGGCGCAAGCCCGCGATGCTTGACGCGCGCATTATCAAGGCGCGCGCCGGCTTCACCGTCGAGGCGCATATCAGGCTCGGCGCCGGCGAACGGCTCGCGCTGTTCGGCGCCTCGGGCGCGGGCAAAAGCACGGTGCTCGGATGTATCGCGGGAATTGAGAATCCCGACTCCGGCGAAATCCGCATGGGCGCGGACACAATGTTTCCTCCGCCGCTGCCGCTGCATCGCCGGCCGCTCGCCTACCTCACGCAAAAAGATCTCCTGTTTCCCCATCTGAGCGTCGCCGAAAACGTCGTCTTTGGACTCGCCAACGGCGCCGCCGCCGAAGCCACGCGCTGGGTTGGAGAATTGCGCGAGCGGCTCGGCCTCGAAGCGATTTGGCCAAATCGCGCGGCCAATATTTCCGGCGGCGAGGCGCGCCGGGTCGCCCTGGCCCGGATGCTCGCGCGACGGCCGCCGCTGGTGTTGCTCGACGAACCATTCGTCGCGCTCGACCGGCCGCTGATTCGCGATTTGATCGCCGCGCTCGACGAATGGCAGCGCCGACTCGGCTTTATGCTTCTGGCGGTGGACCATCGCGCGGAAATTCTCGCCCGCCTCTGTCCCCAAGTCGCGGCGATCGAGCGCGGCCGCGTCGTTCAACAAGGCGACTGGAACGCGATTATCGCCGCCCCCGCCACCCCGGCGCTGGCCCAGCTCCTGACCAGCGCCTAGCGCGGCGCCGCTCCCGCCTTCATGCCCACCCTCCCGCGGCCACTACAGCCGCATCGGCATCACAACGTAGGTAAACTGTGAATCCGCCGCCGTGGTGATTACTCCAGGACTGACTTCGTCGCTCAAGCCCAGCATGGTCTCGGCTTCGGCCGGAATCACGTTAAGCGCCTGCTGCATATACGCGGCGTTGAAGCCGATCGAAAAATCCGCGCCGCCGAATTCGACGTCGAGCGTTTCGCTGGCCTCGCCGACTTCGGGACTGGCCGACGAAACCGTCATGCTGCCGGCCGAAAAGGCGAG
>DAHZDR010000239.1 GCA_027403435.1 Deltaproteobacteria bacterium | reverse complement strand
AATCGGCCATGAGGAAGCCGTCGAGGAGCTTTTGAGCGCGCTTTTTGCCGGCGGCCATGTGCTGATCGAAGGCGTTCCCGGCACCGGCAAGACCACGCTGGTCAAGACGCTCGGGCTTGCGCTTAATCTGCGCTTCGGGCGAATTCAGTTCACTGTCGATTTGATGCCGGCGGATATCACTGGCACCCGCGTGATTATCTCCGGCGCCGACGGCCATCGCGAGTTCAGTTTCCAGCCCGGCCCGATTTTCTGCCACATCCTGCTCGGCGATGAAATCAACCGCGCCACGCCCAAGACCCAATCCGCCCTGCTCGAAGCGATGGCCGAACTGCAGGTGACGGTCGGCGCCAACACCTATCCGCTGGCGGCGCCGTACTTCGTGATGGCGACGCTCAATCCGATTGAAATGGAGGGCACCTATCCGCTGCCGGAAGCGCAGCTCGACCGCTTCCTGTTCAAGGTGCGGCTTGGCTATCCGGGCGAAGACGAGCTGGTGCGAATCATTGCGTCGGCCACCGGCCCCGCGGCGGCCGGAATCGAGCCAATTTTCCCCGCCGGCGAAGCGGCCGCGCGCCTCGAGAGCCTCAAGCGTCTGGTGCGCGAAGTGCTGGTGGCGCCGCCGATCGAGCAATACGCCGCCCGGATGGTGCGGGCGACGCAGCCGCACAACTCCCGCGCGCTCGGCGATCTGCATACCCGGCTGCGGGTTGACGTGGTCGATCGCTATGTCTCGTTCGGCTCCAGTCCGCGCGGCGCGCTCGCCCTGATCATGGGCGCGAAGGTGCGGGCGATGCTCGACGGCCGCGCCAACATCGCCTACGACGACATCGATCGGCTCGCCCACGCCGCCCTGGAACATCGCATCATGCTCAACTACGCCGCCCATTCCGATAACGTTGACACCGCCCAGATCGTCGATCAGGTGGTCAAGGCCGCACGCGCCACGCGCGCGTGATCCGGAGCTTGCGATGCTCGCCGCGCGCGCGTTCGAGCCCGATTTTCTGCGCCGCCTCGACGGCCTGATCATGCAGGCGCGGCGCACCCGCTCGCCACGCGCCGGCCGCCGTGTAATCGGCCGCAACCAGGGCGCGGGAATCGAACTCGAGGATTTCCGCGAATACGCCCCCGGCGACGATCTCCGGTTCCTCGACTGGAACGCGCTGGCGCGGCTCGACGATCTCAAAATTCGCACGTTCCGCCCCGAACGGCAGATCGAAGTCACCGTGATGGTGGACGCGAGCGCCTCGATGGGTTTGCCGGCCGGCGACGACAAGCTCGGCCTCGCCCTGACGCTGGCGGCGGGACTCGCCTATATCGCGATGAGCGAGAACGATCCCGTGCGGATTGCGGTCTTCGCCGGCCATGGCGCAACCGCGCGTTTCGCGGCGACGCCGTTTTTCCGCCGGCGCGAATCCTACGCGGAGTTCCGCGCCTTTTTCGCCGGCGTGCGCCACGGCGGAGAAACCCGGCTGGCCCAGGCCGCCGCCAGTCTGCTCGACCAGCGCCGCGCGTCCGGCGTCGCGATTCTCGTCTCGGATTTCCTGGTCGGCCCGGCCGATTATGAAACCGCCCTCGGCGACCTGCTGGCGGCCGGTTGCGAGGTCAAGGCGGTCCATGTGATGGGCGATCGGGAGAGCGCGGCCGACTATCCGCCCGGCAGCTACCGCGTGCGCGATTGCGAAACCGGGGTCGCGCGCGACGTGAGTTTCGGCCCGCGCGAGCTCGCGGCCTGCCGCCAGCGGATCGCCGCGCACGCCGACGCCCTTGCGGATTTCTGCAAACGGCGCGGCGTGATGTACGCGCGGGCCTTCGGCGCCTCGCGCCTCGACCAGATCGTCGCCGAGGAATTTCCCCGGCTGGGAGTGATCGCCTGATCATGGGCCTGTTCAATCCCGCCAATCTGCTCTACGCGCTGAGCCTCGCGGCGCTGGTCGCGATCTATCTGCGGGCGCGTTCGCGGCCGACGATTGAAGTCTCGAGCCTGATGCTGTTCGAGGCGGCGCCGGCGCCCGTGGCGCGCAGCCGCGTGCTGCGGCTCGATTTGCCCTTCTGGCTCGAGGCGCTGGCGCTGGCCGCGCTGACGCTGGCGCTCGCGGGCCTGTACCTGCGCGTTTACGGCGCCCCGGGCGGCCATCGCACGCACGCCCTGGTGTTCGACCTCGGCGCGGCGATGGGCGCGCGGGAGGACGGCGGTTCGCGCCTCGATCAGGCGCGCGCCGCCGCGCGCCGGGTAATCGCCGCGGCGCCGGAGGGCGATTCGTTCACTATCATCACCTATGCGTTGCAGGCCGCCGCCGGGTCCGCGCCGACCGCCGACCGCGGCGCCATCGGTCGGATTCTCGACCAGCTTGCGCCGACCGACGTCGCGGCGAGTCCGGCCGCTTTGCGGGCGGCGCTGGTGGACGCCCGCGCCGCCGACACTATCGACCTGTTCGCCGACCGCCCGGCGCCCGCCGTGGTGCTCGAGGACGCGCGCCTCGCCGCGCCGCCGCGCTTCCATCAGGCCGGCGCGCCGGCGGAAAATCTGGCGATCGTGTCGCTCGATCCGGGCGTGCCGCGCGCGAGCCTGGGCCGCGTGACGATTCGCAGCTTCGCGCGCCATCCGCTACCCTGCGCGCTGCAAATCATGGTGGACGGCCGCGTGGTCTTTCATTCCAGCTTGATCGTCGAGCCGCGCGCGGAGCTGGTCGTGCCGTTCGGGCCGCTGCGCGCGGGCGGCGTCGTCGAGGCGCGGCTTGTGGCCGACGACGCGCTCGCCGCCGACAACGCGCGTTATGCGCTCGCGCCCTCGATCGCCCAAAGCCGCGCGCTGGTGCTGTCGCCCGATCCGGGCGTGCGCGACGATCTCGCCCGCCTGCTGCTCGCGATCAATCCGAACTTTCTCGTCACCACCGCCGATCCCAACGTGGCCAACGCCTTTGACCGCAACGCCCGGTTCGATCTGGCGGTGCTGCACGATTGCGGCGCCGCCGGAATCAAGGCGGCGGCGCGCCTGTTCATCTTTCCCGAACCCTGGCTGATCGGTTCGAAGCGTCCGCCGGTGCTGCCGGTGGTCGCCACGGTCGCCGCCGCCGAACTGAAGCGGCGGACGGGCGCGGGCGAATTGGCGACGCCGGTATTGCTTGGCGCGGCCCGCGTGATCGAATTGCCGGGCTGGATGCGGGCGACCTCGCAAGGCGGCGGCGCGGGTGAACGCGACAATTTTCCGCTGACCGCGATCGGCCGTTCGGCGCGCGGCGAAATTGGCGTGATCGCCTTCGACGTGCGCAACCATCTGCTGCTCGATCCCGACCGGCTCGACGCCCTAATCGCGACGATCGACACGATTCGGCGCCTGATTGCGCCGCGCGACGCGCTGGTCGAGAGCACCGGCGCGCTGGTGAGCGTGCCGATGTTCGCGCGGACGCTGCTGGACGGTCCGGACGGATCGCGCCGGACGCTGATTCCGGATCGATGGGGCCGCGTGCGGTTTCAGCCGCTGCTGGCCGGCCGTTACACGCTCTCCGCCGGCGCCGGTTCGGTCGTCGCCGTCTATGCGAATTACTATGACGCTGGCGAATCCGATTTGCGCGCCGCCGCCGCGGTCAAATCCGCGCCGCCGCCCGCCGCGGCGGCCGGACCGTTCGTCGGGCGGTTCCAGGTCAAACCGATCGGCACGCCGCTGGCCGCGCTGGCGCTGCTCGCCTTTCTGATCGAATCGATGGTTTTGACCCGCCGCGCGGCGCGCTGGAGCGCGCGTCATGTTTGAACGTCCGGAATATCTCTGGCTGCTGGCCGCCGCGCCGCTGGCCGTCGCGCCTGGAATCCTGACGATACGGAGCGGCAAGCGGCTCGCCGGCGCGGTTTCAAGCCTGTTGCGGCTGGGCGCGCTCGCGGCGCTGGCGATGGCGCTGGCCGGAGCGCAACGGCCGATAATGATCGGCGCGCGCCGCATGTCGGTCGTGGTCGCGATCGATCAGTCGGCCTCGATCGCGCCCGACCAGGCGGCGTGGATGCTGCGGCGGGTCGCGGCCTTGCGGGCGGCGATGGACGCGCGGGACCGGCTGGGCGTGATTGGCTTCGGGCGCGACGCGCGCCTGCTCACGCCGCTCGCGGACCCGCGGCTGGCTGCGCTCGCCGCCGCCGGCGCCGCCGATTCCGGCGCAACCGATATCGCGGGCGCGCTGACCATGGCCTCCGGACTGTTCCCGCCCACCGACGAAAAGCGCGTCGTGCTGCTCAGTGACGGCAATCAGACCACCGCGGGCGCGCTTGGCGCGGCGGCCAACCTCGCCGAAAACGGCATCCGGATTTTCACCGCGGCGCCGCCGCCCGCGGCCAATGCGCGCGTCGCCCTGGTGAAATTCGCCGCGCCCAACGCCGTGCATGCCGGCCAAAGTTTCGCGTTCACGCTCGAACTCGACAGCGAAGCGGCCCGGCCGGTGGCCGC
>DAHZDR010000230.1 GCA_027403435.1 Deltaproteobacteria bacterium | reverse complement strand
GGCCTTTCGAAAGAACATGCCGGAATTCTTGAGTTGCCGTCCGACGCGCCCGCCGGCGCCGAGTTGGCGGGCTATCTCGCGATGGCCGATACGGTGCTCGATATCGCGATTACGCCCAATCGCGGCGATTGCCTGTCGCTGCTCGGCCTCGCGCGCGAGGTCGCCGCGCTTTTCGATCTGCCGCTGAAAACGCCGCGAATCCGCCCGCCGCGCACGCCCAAAGAAGCCGCGATCGCGCTCACAGTCGAGCTTCAGGCGCCGGACCTCTGCCCGCGCTATGCGGCGCTCGCGATGGATCGAATCAAGCTCGGCCCGTCGCCCGTAAAAATTCGCCGGCGCCTGGAACTGTGCGGGATGCGCGCGGTCAACAACGTGGTCGACGTCACCAACTACGTGATGCTCGAACTCGGCCAGCCGCTGCACGCCTTCGACGCCGAACGCATCGCCGGCGGCGCGATCATCGTGCGGCGCGCCGGCGACGACCGCCAATTCGCAACGCTCGACGGCGCGACCCGGACGCTCGACGCGGCGGATCTCGTGATCGCCGATCCGTCGGGTCCGCTGGCCGTCGCGGGCGTGATGGGCGGACGCAATTCCGAAGTCGGCGACGCCACCGGACGAATCGTGCTCGAAAGCGCCTACTTCGCGCCGATGACGATCGCGCGCACCGCGCGCCGCCTCGGCCTGCGCAGCGAGGCCAGCTATCGCTTCGAGCGCGGCATCGACCGCGCCGGGCAGCTCCGCGCCCTCGCCCGCGCCGCCGAACTGATCCATGAGACGGCGGGCGGACGCGTCGCCGGACCGCTCATCGACGCCGAGCCGCGCCCGGCCGAGCCGCGCGCAATCGCGCTCGAACTAGCGGCGTTGACCGCGATTCTTGGCGTCGAGGTTCCGGCGGCCGAAGTCCGCCGCCGGCTCAAGGCGATTGGCGCGGCGGCGCGTCCGGCGGGACGCGGCCGTCTGCAAGTGATCGCGCCGTCCTTCCGTCCCGACCTTAACGAAACCGCCGATCTGGCCGAGGAAGTCGCGCGGCTGGCGGGACTGGCCGAGATTCCGGCGACGCTGCCGGCGCGGCTCGCGGCCGTCAATCCGGCGAATCCGGAGCGCGACTTCGCCCGCCGGATACGCCAGGTGATGGTCGGCGGCGGCCTGACCGAGGCCAAGACCATCGCTTTTATTTCGCCGGCGGAAGATGAACGATACCCAGGGCTCGGAACGGGCGCGACGATGCGCGTGGCCAATCCGCTTTCGGCGGAGCTGTCCGCAATGCGCCGCAGCCTGCTGCCGGGATTGTTGACGGCGCTGCGCTTCAATCTGAATCGCGAAGCGGCGGCGTTTCACGCTTTCGAATTGGGCCGGGTCTTCGCGATGCGCGCCGGCGCGGCGGTCGAGGCCGAGCGAATCGCGGGCGTCAGCTACGGCGATTATGCGCTGGCCGCAATCGGCCAACCGGCGCTTAAAGCCAGCTTCTGGACCGTCAAAGGGATGGTCGAGGCGAGCCTGCGCGCGCTCGGGCTGGA
>DAHZDR010000208.1 GCA_027403435.1 Deltaproteobacteria bacterium | reverse complement strand
GTGTCGCCATCCGTCAACTATGCGCCGGGTCAGGCGGCCTTGGCACCGTCGGCGGCGCGCGTGCCCGAGAAGTGATCGATCGCCGCGATTATCCGCTTGCGCAAATCGTCGCTAAGCTCGCGTTTCTCCACGATTTCGGCGAGCAAATCCTTGTGCCGCGCATCGAAGCAGGCGTACAGGTCGCGTTCGAACGGTTTGACCTCGCGCACTTCAAGCTTGTCCAGATAGCCTTCGTTGGCGGCGAAAATAATCAGCACTTCCCTCTCGATCGCGAGCGGCTCGTACTGGTTCTGCTTGAGCATCTCGGTCAGCCGTTCGCCGCGATGGAGCAGGCGCTGGCTGGCGGGATCGAGATCGGAGCCGAACTGGGCGAACGCCGCCATCTCGCGATACTGCGCGAGATCGAGCTTGAGCGTGCCGCCGACCTGCTTCATCGCCTTGATCGCGGCCGAAAAGCCGACGCGCGAAACCGAAAGACCGACGTTCACGGCGGGCCGGATGCCCGAATAGAAGAGATCGCCGTCGAGCACGATCTGGCCGTCGGTAATCGAGATGACGTTGGTCGGGATGTAGGCGGAAACGTCGCCCGCCTGGGTTTCGATAATCGGCAGGGCGGTCAGCGAGCCGCCGCCCGCGTCGTCGCTGAGCTTGGCCGCGCGTTCGAGCAGGCGCGAATGGAGATAGAAAACGTCGCCGGGATAGGCTTCGCGGCCGGGCGGACGGCGCATCAGCAGGGCGAGCTGGCGATAGGCGACCGCGTGCTTGCTCAGATCGTCGTACACCAGCAGGGCGTGGCGGCCGTCGTCGCGGAAATACTCGCCCATCGTGCAGCCCGAATAGGGCGCGATAAACTGTAGCGGCGCGGCTTCGGAAGCGGTCGCGGCGACCACGATGGTGTATTCCATCGCGCCGTGGCGGCTGAGCTTCTCGACCACCTGGGCGACAGTCGAGCGCTTCTGTCCGATCGCGACGTAAACGCAGCAAACGTTCTGGCCCTTTTGATTGATGATCGTATCGATCGCAAGCGCGGTCTTGCCGGTCTGCCGATCGCCGATAATCAATTCGCGCTGGCCGCGGCCGATTTGCAGCATCGAATCGATCGCTTTGATCCCGGTCTGCATCGGCTCCTTGACCGGCTGGCGCTTGATGATGCCGGGGGCCTTGATTTCGATGCGGCGGGTTGCGACGCTTTTGATCGGGCCTTTGTCGTCGATCGGCTGGCCCAGCGCGTTGACCACGCGCCCGAGCAGGGCGTCGCCCACCGGGACTTCGGCGATCCGGCCGGTACGCTTGACTTCGTCGCCCTCCTTGATCGCCTGCGGGTCGCCGAACAGCGCCGCGCCGACGTTGTCTTCTTCAAGGTTGAGCACTATCCCGAACACGGCGTGGGGAAATTCAAGGAGTTCGCCGGAGGCCGCGTTTTGCAGGCCGTGGATGCGCGCGATGCCGTCGCCGCAAGACAGCACCCGGCCGGTTTCGCGCACCGAAACCTCGCCCTCGAAGCCCTTGATTTCGTCGCGCAGGATATCGCTGATTTCCGATGGTCTGATTTCCGCCATATGCTTGTTTGGGCGCCGCGTTCAGCCGCCGAGCCGCTGTTCGGCTTCGGCCAGCCGGTTCGCCAGGCTGCCGTCGTAAATTTTGCCTTCGAGTTCCGCGACCACGCCGCCCACCAGCGCGCCGTCGATCCGGGTGGTCGCAATCACCTGTTTGCGGACGAGCGCCGCGAGCGCCGCGACCACGCGTTGCAGTTCTCCGGGATTCGGCTCGCGCGCGAAAGTGAGCGTGGCGCGCGTGCGGCCGAGTAAATCGTCGAGCATCCGGGCGTAGCGTTCGGCCATCGCCGCGACCTCGCGAATCCGGCCGTGGCGGGCGACGACGATGGCGAACGATCGCACCGGATAGCTGAGGTCGAGGCGCTCGGCGATTTTACCGACCGCCTCGATCCGCGCCCGCGGCGGCACGGTCGGCATGTCCAGAATCGCGGCGGTTTCGGGCGTATCGACGATCTTCGCCAGCCGCTCCAGTTCGGCGCCCCATTTTTCAAGCTGCGCATGATCGGCGCTGAGGCTCATCAGGGCGCGCGCGTAGCGTTTGGCCACCCGGGAGGTTTTCATCGCGCCGCCTCCGCGTCCAGCCGTGCGACGAAGGCGCCGACCAGCCGCGCCTGGTCGGCGGGCGCAAACTCTCGCGTCACGATCTCGAAGGCCAGCCGCGCCGCCGCGTGCGCCAGCGCCGCGCGCATCCGCCGGGCGGCATTCTCGCGCAGCGCCGCGACCGACTGCTCGGTGTCGCGCTTGATCCGCACGGCGGCTTCCTGGGCGAGATCATAGACGCGGCCGATTTGATAAACCGTTTCGTCGGCCAGGTCTGAAGCGAGCTGATTCTTTTCGGCTTCGAGGCGGGCGAGCCGCTCGGCCGCCTGATTCGCCAGCTCCTGGGCTTCATGAAACGCGCGGTCGGCCTTGAGCAAAGTCTCCCGGATAGCGGTCGCGCGATCGACAAAAAAGCGCCGTCCCGCCGGCAGCAGATATTTCACGATAATCGCGACGAAGAGCGAAAAATTGATAATATAAATGGCCAGCGCGCCCCACGTGCCGCCGGCCGCGCCGCCGCCTTCGGCCGCGTGCGCCAGCGACGGCGTCAGCGCCGCCATAAACACTCCCGCGATTGCCGCTCGTGACTTCATCTAGTTATTCGCCGCTCCGTCCGCGTCCACCGGCCGGCCCAATATCCG
>DAHZDR010000199.1 GCA_027403435.1 Deltaproteobacteria bacterium | reverse complement strand
AGGTGGGCGTGACCGGCGACATGCCGTTGCCGATGCCCTCGTCAGTGTCGGAATATCTGCCGATGGTGGCCCGCGCGGAAGCGGTTTACACCAACCATCAGGGCGTCAACAGCTGGAATATGATGAGCGATCCGAGCGGCGTGGAATTCACCGACACGTTCAACTGGATGGCGGCGCTGGACATCGACCAGGCGTACGCGCCGTGGCTGACCAGCACCGGCAACCTGTCGGCGAACTTCGAGCTCAACGACTTCATCACGCTCGACGGGTCGCAGCAGATGATGGAGGCGTTCGGACCGTGGACCGGCGGCGCGCTCGAACCGGAAGCCGATACGAACTACAAGAACAACGTGAGCATGCTGCTCAATATCGGGACTTCGTGGCTGTGGGATGATATCGCGCCGGCGTGGACGATGGTGTACAGCCCGGAAGGCAACACCTTCCTGCTGTTTCCGTCGGTGGTGCTGAATCCGCCGTGGACCAAGAAGTACTTCCTGAAGCTGGAAGCGATCGAAGTGCTGGGCACCAACCCGTATAGCATACAGGGCGGCGGCCTGCTGATGGGCCAGAGCATGCTGACCGCGCAGCTCCAGTACAACTTCAACGTGATGTGATTTGAAACCGGCTGGCGATGGGCGTGGCGCGCGACGGCGGCGCGCCCATCGTCCGAGCCGTGTCGGGCCGAGCGTGGAAGCTTTGGCGCGTATTGCGTTGCTAGCGGATGCAAAAGACTGAAATACGCCGCGACGAATGATGCGAGCCAAATTCGTCAAGCCCGACCGTGGTTGAGCAGTTGCCCGGGCCGCGGACGGCCAAGCCGAGCCGCACCGATGCAGACGGATATCCTCCAGCCGCCTGCGCACGGGCCAAGCGCCCGCAGACCGTTTTGGCCCGCGGGGTGACCTCCCTCACCGGCGGACGGTCGGGGATTTGCCTGAATCTCCGATAGCCCCCGCGGTCCCGGGCGAATTTCCGGGATTGAATCAGTATGCAAAGGCCGCGATCACGCAAGGATCGCGGCCTTTTCCATTGAATCGATTGATCACGCCGGGGGCGCTTCAAATAATTTTGTTCAGCGCGAATTCGACGATGCCGACGGCGCCGGCTTCGAGCAGCTTCGGGAACAGTTCCCGCACCGTATGCTCGCTGATCACGGTTTCGACGGCCAGCCATTCTTTGCCCTGCAAGGCCGGGCTGGGATAGAGCTGCGAAATCGTCGGCGCCGTGATCGACGGCAGCAGCTTGATTACCGCCTCCAGGTTTTCCCGCGCCACGTTCATCTTGATTCCGACGCGGCTTTCGGCGTCGAGCGCGCCCTTCATCAGGACTCCGATCTGCCGCACCTTTTCGCGTTTCCACGGGTCTTTCCAGGCGCTCGGATTGGCGACCAGCACGGGAGTGGAAGTCAGCAGTTCCGCGACGATGCGCAGGCCGTTCGCGCGCAGCGACGAGCCGGTTTCGGTGACTTCGACGACCGCGTCCACCAGGCCGTCGGCGGCCTTGGCCTCGGTGACGCCCCACGAAAATTCAACTTCAACTTTAACTTTTCGTTCGGCGAAGACCCGCCGCGTGAACGCGACCATCTCGGTCGCGACACGCTTGCCGGCCAAGTCTTCGAGCCGTTTGACCGGCGAGTTTTCCGGCACGCACAGGACCCATCGGGTCGGTTGCAGCGAAACCTTGGAATAGATGAAGCTCTCAATTTGGACCAGATCGACGCCGTTTTCGACGATCCAGTCGCTGCCGGTGATGCCCGCGTCGAGCGTGCCGTCGGCGATATACCGCGGCATCTCCTGCGGCCGTAGCAGGCGGCAGCTCAGGCTGGGGTCATCGACGCGCGGGATATAGGAGCGGTCGCCGACGGCGATTCGCCAGCCGGATTTGCGCAGCAATTCGAGCGTTTGCGCCTCGAGGCTGCCCTTGGGGATGCCGAATTTGAGCACTTTGCCGTTGGTAGCCATCTTGGTGCAAATCAAGCGCGATTACAGATTTTCGCTCAATTTTGATGATTTAAGCGAATTTCCGATGCCGCCGAATGTCGCGTTAAGCTCCCGCCTTGGCCGGCTGATGATGTCCGTAGCCGGCGCCGTATTTCGCCGGATCGACCCGGCGTTGGTCGGCGACGCGCCATGCGCCGTCCGTGAGCGCGCGGAAAAAACACGATTCGTAGCCCTCATGGCAGGCGGCGCGGTCGCCGTTCTGATCGACCCGCAGCAGGATTGTGTCGGCGTCGCAATCGAGGCGGATTTCGCGCACCGTCTGGAAGTTGCCGGATTCCTCGCCCTTGCGCCACAGGCGGTTGCGCGATCGCGAAAAGTAACAGGCGCGTCCGATCCGTACGGTTTCTTCGAACGCTTCGCGATTCATATACGCGACCATCAGCACGCGGCCGCTCGCGTAATCCTGCGTGACGACCGGAATCACGCCGTCGCCTTTGCCAAAGTCCAGCTTATCCGCCGCCGATTGATCCATTAGCGTTACGAGCCTCCGCCGCTTGCCGCGCGACTTGAACCATCAAGTATCCGGCAATCTCCGGCCCGATTCAACGCGCGTGGCCAGCGTTTCCAAGCCGGGGCGTGGCGGGTAAACTGCGGAATCTATGTCGCATCCCTCCGGGGCCTCGCGCTTTGTTGCGCCCGCCGCCGCCCGCCCGGCGCGGCGGAAACCGATTGCGGGCGTGGGCGCGCGGACCGCGATCGGTTTGGCTATCGCGGCGCTGCTGAGCATGGCCGCCGCCGGCTGCCGCCATCACGCCCGCGCGCTTGCGCCCGCGCGCGCGGTGGCCGCGCCCAGGCTTGAGCCGTTGCGCTTCCGGATTTCCGCCGATGGCGACCATTATCAGATAGACGGGTTGATCGCCGTGGCGCCGCCAGCGGGACGATTGCCCGCGATGCTGGTGCTGAACAGCGAGGGCGGCGACGCCCACCAATGTATCCGTGACATCGAGCATTTCACCGCGCTTGGGATACGCGTGGCGTGTGTCAGCATGCCCGGTTTCGGCAAATCCTCGGGACCGAATCGCTTCGTGGGTCCGTCGGCGGTTGACGCCGCGCGCCATGCGCTGGACCTGCTGGCGGCGCGCCCCGATGTTGATTCGTCGCGGCTGGCGGTATGGGGCGTCGCCGACGGCGCGGTCGCGGCGGGCCTGTTGATGGACTCGGACGCGCGGCCGCGCGCGGTGATTCTGCAGTCCGGCGCCTACGACCTGCGCAAATTCTGGCTACAGGCGCCGCTTGGCGCAAAGCTTGCGATTTTGCGCAAGGTTTGGCCGTCAAAGCGCGCCTTGAAGGAGCGCAGCGTCGTCGCGCATCTGCCGCGCAAACTCGATTGCGCGATTTTGATTCTGCATGGCGAACAGGACCGGCGGATGCCGGTCGCGCAGGCCGAACAATTGGCGCGGGCGCTCTCGGCGCGGGGCGCGCACGTCGAGACCTATTATTTTCCCAAGGGCACGCACAATCTGGGCACGCGCGTCGATGTTCCAATCGGCGGCTTCCTGCGCGAAAACCTGATCGCGCCGCCGGAGGCGCCGGCCGCCGCGCCCGCTCAATAGCGCGCCCGGGCTGGCCGGGGTGGTCAGTCCGGATGCTTGAGCGCGGCGATCACTTCCTCGACGTGGCCGTTGACCCTGACCTTGGGAAAAACTTTCTTCACGATCCCGTCGCGCCCGATAATGAAGGTCGTGCGCTCGATGCCCATGTATTCCCGGCCGTAAAGCGATTTCTTCTTGTAAACGCCGTAGGCCGTCGTCATGCGGTGGTCGGGATCGCTCAACAGCGGGAAGTTGAGCGCGTGCTTTTCGATGAACCTGCGATGCGCCGCGGGAGGGTCGGCGCTGACGCCCACGATTTGGGCGCCCAGCGCGCGGATTTGGCCGATTCCGTCACGGAAGCCGCAGGCTTCGACGGTGCATCCGGGCGTCATATCCTTCGGATAGAAATAGATCACCAGGCCGCCGCGCGCGATCAGCGCGGCGCGCGAGACCGGCTCGCCGTCCTGATTCGGCAGGGTAAAATCGGGCGCCGGACGTCCGGCCAGCGCGGCCGCTTCGACTCCGGCGCCGGCGGACGATTGTTTCGCAACCGCCGCGGGCGCGGCTTTAGCGGCGGCCTTCGCCGTCGCGAGGCCACGCGCGCTTTGAGCGGAAGCAGGCTTTTTCGCCGTCGGCATGTGTGTTTTTCTCCCCGCGGAGGCGTCTGGAGACACGGCGCGAGGCCTCCGCCGCCTGGCTGAATTATGGCGCCAAGCCGCCGCCGACACTACCCTGAGCGCCGCGCCAGCGGCGCCCGCGGCCGCGCCGGTTCGAAACCCATAGTTGACGAATTGATTTTTCGGCCCTAAACTTGCGGCGAATTACGCATCCGCAGACTCTATTTTCATGGCCGTCTATACCGAGATCCATAAATCCTTTCTGGAAGAGCTTGCGGATGATTATGGTTTCGGCCGCGTGCTCGCCGTGAGCGGAATTCCGGAAGGTTCGATCAATTCGATCCATCTGCTGGAGACCACCAAGGGCAAATTCGTGTTGCGGGTTGACGAGGTCAAGAGCGAGAGCGAGGTGCGGCGCGAGCTCGACCTGCTGGCCTTCCTGCGCAAGCACGCCTTTCCCTGTCCGCATCCGGTGCAGGATCGCACGGGACGCTTCTATCGCGAATGCCAGGGCAAGTGCGCGTCGGTTTATAAATATTGCGAAGGGCGGGCGCCGGCGGTGGGGCGGTTGCGGCCGATTCAACTTGAAGCGATCGGGCGCGCGCTCGGCGAGTTGCATGTGATCGGCAAGGGCTACAAGAAAGGCATCGACAACCGTTTCGGCTTCGAGCGGATCGCCGATCTTTATCTTTCGGTGCGCGGCCGTCTGCCCAACTATTTCAGCAAGGTGGCGCGCACGCTCGATGACGAAATCGATTATCTGACGCGCTACCTTGAGGGCAAGCTGCCCAAGGGCGTGATTCATGGCGATCTGTTCGCCGACAATCTGCTGTTCCGCGGCGACAAACTGACGGCGGTGCTGGATTTCGACGCGGCTTGCCGCGGCAAGTTCATCTTCGATATCGCGACCGCGGTCAACGCGCTCTGCTTTATCGACGGCGGCTATTCGCTCGATCGCTTCCGTTATCTGCTGCAAGGCTATGAAACGGTGCGCACGCTCTCGCTGGCGGAATGGGACGCTTTTCCGAACGAGTTGCGCTATTCGTCGCTGCGCTTCACGGTGACGCGCATGCACGATTTCTTCCTCAAGCCGGCCAATGGCGCCGTGCGCGTCAACAAGGATTTTCGCGAATTTTACGATCGCCTGCGCGTGCTCCGCCGTGAAAAGGAGGGCGGGATGGAAGCGCTGTTGATGGCGATGGCGACCGGCTATGATTATCGCAAGTACCAGAAAGTCAAAGCCAACGAACGGCTGAAAGCCTGACGTTCGCGTCAAGCGCTGTTTCGTTATTCAGCCGATGCCGTCTTTTCCCACGCTTCCTTACGCAAGAGTTTCCGCATCCGCGGCCGGGCCGCGTTCACGCGGACGGCGCCACGCATGAGCGCGCTGCTCGATCGTCTGGCCGCCCACGCACCAGCGATTTGGCTGGAGACCGCGCCGCCGCGCGGCGTCGCCGTCGAATCCCTGCTGGGGCGCCTGGCGGCGGCAAGCGGCCAACTCGACGCGATCAACCTGGTCGATAACGCGCTCGGCCGGGTCAAAATGTCCGGGTTGGCGTTTGCCGCGATGCTCAAGGCGCGGATGGACGTCGCGGTGGCGCTCAATTTTTCCTGCCGCGATCGCAACCGTTTCGCGCTCAAGGCCGATCTGCTCGGCGCGGGCGCGCTCGGGATCGAAGGCGTCGTCGCGCTGCGCGGCGACAAGCTTGCCGACGATTCCGCAATGGGCGCCAAGCAGGTGCATGACCTCGACCCGTTCGGACTGCTGAGCCTGATCGCGGATCTGAATCGCGGCGACACCGGCGAAGGCCGCCGCTTGTTGAAGACCCTGCCGCGGCTGGTTCCCGGCGTGGTCGGCAATCCGAATCGCAAGGCGCTCGACCGCGAGCTGGAGCTGCTCGATCGCAAGGCCGCCGCGGGCGCGCGCTTCGTCGTAACCCAGCCGGTGTTCGCGCCCGAAGCGGCGTATCGGTTCGTCGCACGCGCGCGCGCCGCGGGCCTGTACGTCGTGCTCGGGGTGCTGCCGATCAAGCGGCCCTCGATGGCCGAATATCTGAAGAAGCAGATTCAGGATCTGCGCGAGGCCCATCGGCATCTCGACCACTACGAAGGCCTTTCGGAAGAGGATGCGCGGCGGTCGTCGATCGAACGGAATATCGCGTTGATGCGGGCGCTGGCCGGGGAAGTCGCGGGCTTCAATATCATGAGCGGGGGCGGACCCTCGCTGGCGATCGAGCTGGCGCTCGAATGGCGGCGCCAAACCCGCGCCGCGGAATAATGCGCGAGGTGAGTGACGATGGATCGTAACCCAATCGCCCTCGAGGACGCCGTGCGGACGCTGCTGCGCCATTGCGGCGAGGATCCCGAACGCGAAGGACTGGCGCGCACGCCCCATCGCGTGGTCCGGGCGTTCGAATTCCTGACCCGCGGCTACGACGAGGATCCCAAGATCGCGATTAACGGCGCGCTTTTCACCGAAGAGGATTACCAGGAAATGATCCTCTGCAGGGACGTCGATTTTTACTCCCTGTGCGAGCATCATTTGCTGCCTTTTTTCGGCAAGGCGCATGTCGCCTATCTGCCCAACCGGCGGATCGTCGGCATTTCGAAGATCGCCCGGCTGGTGGAGATTTTCGCGCGCCGCTTGCAGGTGCAGGAGCGGCTGACGACCCAGATCGCGCGCACCATCATGGAGGAAATCGAGCCGCTCGGCGTCGCCGTGGTGCTCGAGGCCGAGCATCTGTGCATGCGCATGCGCGGGGTCGAGAAGCAGAATTCCTACGTCACGACCTCGGCGATGCTCGGCGTTTTCAGAACCCATCAGGAGACCCGCCAGGAATTCATGAACCTGTTGCGCAACGCCCGCGATTGATTCGCCCGCGTCCGGGTTGCGCGCCGGTTCGCCTCGTCTGCCGATGGCTAAGTCCGCTTCACCGAACTATCTCGACCATCTGGGCCGCCACGCGCTGCGTTACGTCCGTCCGGGGCAGACGCTCGGGCTGGGCACCGGACGCGCGGCGGCGGCCTTTATCCGCGCGCTCGGGCACAGCGGCATCAAGGTGCGCGGCGTGCCGACCTCCAACGCCAGCGCGCAACTGGCGCAAGCGCTGGGCATCGAGCTGGCCGAATTGCGCAACGTGGCGCGGATCGATATCGATTTCGACGGCGCCGACGAGGTAAGTCCGCGGCTCGACTTGATCAAGGGCCTGGGCGGCGCGCTGGTGCGGGAAAAAATCGTCGCGGCGGCCGCGCGCCGGCGGGTGTTCCTGGTCGGCGCCGAAAAGCTGGTCAAGCGGCTTGGCGCGCACGGCAATCTGCCGATCGAAGTCGTGCCGTTCGCCGCGGCCTGCGTGGCGCGCCAGGTTCACGCGCTGGGCTTGCGTCCGGCGCTCCGGCGCGGCGCGGACGGCGCCGAATATATCACCGACAACGGCAATTTCATCCTCGATTGCGGCGTCCGCGAAATTCGCGCTCCGGCGCGTCTGGAAAACGCCCTGCTGAAGATTCCCGGCGTGGTCGGCACGGGACTGTTCGTCGGCATGGCGACGATGGTGCTGGTCGCCTCCCCGGACGGCAAAGTCGCGACGCTGCGCCCCAAGCGCTGACCCGCGGTCGCGGGTCAGCTACGATCCGGCTCGCGATGCCTTCTCAAGCCAGCCGTCCCGGTGGTTCGCGAACGCGGGCGCGGGCCGATCTGATGCGCATTTTCGCGGCCGCCGTCGCCGCGGTGGAACCGCGCCGCGCGGTCGTCCGCGCGTTGCAGGCCGAGACGCCTGAATCCGCCGCAATCGCCGATGTGATCGCGCGCGCGTCGGCGGTGCGGATGCTCGCTGTGGGTAAAGCCGCGCTTGGGATGGCGGCGGCGATCGCTGAAGAACTTGGTCCGCGGCTGGGTTCAGGGCTGATCATCGCGCCGACTGGCGCCGCTTCGCCAACCATGCCGAACGACGCCGCGAATCCGGCGCCGGTGCGAACGATCCACGCAGCTCATCCGTTGCCCGACGCCAGCTCCGCGGCGGCCGGCCGCGCGGCGCTGGATTTCGCCGCGACGACGCGCCGGGACGAACTGTTCCTGCTCGCGCTGAGCGGCGGCGCGTCGGCCCTGATGGCGGCGCCGGCGGCCGGCGTGACGCTCGCCGATAAAATCGCCGTAACCACGGCGCTGATGCGCGCGGGCGCGACGATCCGGGAACTCAACGCCGTCCGCAAGCATCTTTCGGCGGTGAAGGGCGGGGGACTGTTGCGCGCGCTGCCCGAATACGCGCGCGTGGCGGCGCTGATCATCTCCGACGTTGCCGGCGACGACCTGGCGACGATCGGTTCGGGTCCGATGGCCGCCGATCCCACGACCTACGCCGACGCGATCGCCGTGCTCAAGCGGCGTAAGCTCTGGGGCCGCGCGCCCGAGTCCGTGCGCGATTATCTGGAGCGCGGCGCGGCGGGCGAGATGGCCGAGACGGTCAAGCCCGGCGATGCGCGTTGCGCGCGCGTAATCAATCATATCGCCGCCGCGAATCGTGACGCGCTCGAGGGCGCCGCGAACGCCGCGGCCGCGCTGGGCTATCGCGTCGATCGCGCGCGCGAACTGGCCGGCGAGGCCGGCGAACTTGGCCGCGCGCTGGCGCGGCGGATGGCCGCGATCGCAACGCCGCGGGTATGCGTCGTCGCCGGCGGCGAGCCGGTCGTGACCGTGCGCGGCGCCGGCCGCGGCGGACGCGCCCAGCAAAGCGCGCTGGCGATGGCGATTGAACTTGCGGCGGCCGCGCCGGACCGCGCGTTGCTCGCGATGTTTGCCGGGACCGACGGAATCGACGGTCCGACCGACGCGGCTGGCGCGATCGTCGCGCCGAACACGATCGCGCGCGCCGCCGAGGCGCGGCTCGATTCGGCGGCGGCGCTTGCCGGCAACGACGCCTATCCGTTCTTTCGCGCGCTCGGCGACCTCGTGATCACCGGACCGACGGGCGCCAACGCCGCCGATATTTTTGTCGGGCTGGCGAATTATTAGTTGGCAATCGCGCCCGGCCGCGTTTGCGCTTCGGCGCCCTTGCCGTGGCGCATTTGGCGCGCCGCAACGGCCGCCGTTCGGTCACACGATTATCCGCGCGAGGGAGCGCGCGT
>DAHZDR010000285.1 GCA_027403435.1 Deltaproteobacteria bacterium | reverse complement strand
CGGCGGCGCGCCCCGCAATCGTTCGATCGAATCGACCGCACCAACTTCGCCTTCCCAGCATCCCCGAAACACTGCGGGCAAAACCGGTTGTGGCCGTGGAAGTACCGCCGCCGGCGGCGGAGGTAAAGGCGGCGGCGTGGGACGCGGCGTCGCCTGGACGGGCAGCGTCACGACGTTATGCGACGGCGGCGTGGGACGCGGCGTCGCTCGCGGCCGGTACGTCACGGTCGGTTGGCCTTGCGCCTGCGGCGCCGGAATCACGAACGAATTCTGCGCGACCACCGGCGGCGCGCAGTATCCCAAAATGGCGGCGACTAACCAGAGCGGGCGCCAACCGAATGTCGATACGATCCTTTTCATTCGCGAAAATTAAATGTTATTCGATCGTGCGGGATAATTGCAGCAGGATCGGCGCCGCCACGCGCGCCGCACGAGAAGGATCATATTGTGAAACTCGCCAACAAAATCGCCATGATTACCGGCGCCGGCTCCGGAATGGGCAAGGCCGCCGCGATACTCTTCGCCAAAGAGGGCGCGCGCGTCGCCGCCGTCGATGTCAACGAAGCGCAGGTGAAAGAAACCGCCGCCGCGATCGCCGCCGCCGGCGGCCATGCGATCGCCATCCGCGCCGACGTGTCCAAAAGCGACGACGCCCGCCGCATGGTCGAGGAAACCGCGGCGAAATTCGGCCCGCCGGCCGGCGTCTATAACAACGCCGGAATCGAGGGCGACTCGAACTATATCGCCAACATGACCGAGGAGCAGTTCGACCACGTAATCGCGATCAATTTGCGCGGCGTCTTCCTCGGGATGAAATACGCGCTGCCGCACATGGTCAAGGCCGGCGGCGGCTCGATCATCAACCAGGCGTCGATCGCCGGGATGATCGCGGTCAAGGGCGGCGCCGCCTACTCCGCCTCGAAAGCCGGCGTGATCGCGCTGACCCGCGTCGCGGCGCTCGAATATGGCCGCTACAATATCCGCGTCAACGCGATTTGTCCGGGCGCGATCGAAACCCCGATGGCGCAACGGATTCGCAAGGGCGAACCGCCAAAACCCCGCGCCCTCAATCGCATCTCGGTGTTCGGCCGGATGGCCGAGGCGGACGAAATCGCCAAGGTCGCCCTGTTCCTGGCGAGCGACGACGCCTCGTTCGCGACCGGCGCGCCATTCGTGATCGACGGCGGCTGGACGATCAGTTAGCGCGGCGGGAATCCCGCACGGAGCCCGAAAATTCGATGAAGCCGATTCATCTCAACGCCTTCAATCAATGTTGCGCGGCGCTCCAGTCGTTCGGACAGTTTCGCAATCCGCGCGATCGCGTCTCGCGGGACTACAAGCGCCTCGGCCATTGGGTCGAGTTGGCGCGGATGCTGGACGAAGCCGGCTTCGACTCGCTCTTTTTCGCCGACGTGCACGGCGCCTATGACGTTTACAAGGGAAACGCCGAGATGGGCATCCGCCACGCCGTGCAGTTTCCCGGCAACGATCCGACCGTGCTGTTTCCCGCGCTCGCGATGGCGACGCGGCGGCTCGGCTTCATCGCCACCTACAGCACCACTTACTATCCGCCGTTCCATACCGCGAAACTCTTTTCCTCGCTTGATCATTTCACCGGCGGCCGCGTCGGATGGAATATCGTCACTTCCTATCTCGAAAGCGCCGCGCGCAACGGCCTCGGCGAGCGCCTGCCGCATGACGAACGTTACGCGCGCGCCGAAGAGTATATGGAAGTGGCATATAAACTCTGGGAGGCGAGCTGGGATGACGGCGCGATGGCGCGCGACAGCGCGCGGGATATGCATATCGATCCCGCGCGGGTCCATCCGATTGACTATCACGGCAGGTACTTCAATGTCGCCGGTCCGCATATGTGCGAGCCCTCGCCGCAGCGCACGCCGTTTCTGCTGCAGGCCGGACAGTCGGGCCGGGGAGTGCGCTTCGGCGCCCGCCACGGCGAGGCGATTTTCGTCACCTACCCGAACGTCGAAGCCGCCCGCCCGCGCGTCGCGCGAATCCGCGCCGCCGCCGCGGCTGAAGGCCGCGACCCCCGCAATCTCAAGCTGCTCGCCGGACTCGCCGTGGTCGTCGCCGAAACCGGAGAGGAGGCCCGCCTCAAGGAAGCGCGGCTGCGCTCCTACGCCAGTCCCGAGGGCGGCTTCGCGTTGTTCGGCGGATGGACCGGGATCGATCTCGCGAAATTCAGGGATGACGACCGGCTCGACCATCTCGATTCGGAAGGGATTAAGGCGGCCGCGCGATGGTTCACCGCGGCGCATCCCGGACGTATCGCGACCCTCGCCGACGCGCGCGAGGAGATGAAGCTGGCGAGCCTGATTCCGCTTGCCGTCGGATCGCCGGAGCGCGTCGCCGACGAAATCGAACGCTGGGCCGACGAGGCCGATATCGATGGAATCAATCTGGTGCCGATCTATCAGCCGGGCAGCTTCACCGATTTCGTCGAACTGGTCGTGCCGGAACTGCGCCGGCGCGGCCGTCTGCCCGCCGCGGCCGACGCGGGCACCTTGCGCGAGAATTTCTTCGGCGCCGGCCACGCCCGTCTCGCTCCCGACCATCCGGGATGGCGGCTCGCCGGAGTCCAAACAAACGCTGAAAGAAAAAACTTCAGAAACTACCGCCCTTGACTTCGCGCCTTCATGGACGGGTCAACTCCAGACAGATGAAGGGCGGCCGATTCAGCGAGGAACAGACGATAGGACCGGATGAAGGGTTGGCCCGTCACCGGCTATGCGGTATCGAGGGTTGCGTCGGCGATGGCGCCGGCGCC
>DAHZDR010000189.1 GCA_027403435.1 Deltaproteobacteria bacterium | reverse complement strand
TCTGGTGATTGTGCAAATCAAAACTGGCGATTACCCGCAAACCTTCGCTCAGATCGCCAGCGTCTTGCAGGCCCTGGCGGCCTGTGAAAGGTTGGAAGCGCGCGGAGAAAAGCCGGCGGATACGCTCTTGAATTGATCGGCCGGCCATTCTGGTTCCCGATGAAAACCTTAGCGGAAAAGCTGGCGACCCCGGCGCGCTTCGCCGTCGTGGCGATGCTGTTGGTGGCGGGATGCGCCACAATGCGGTCGCTCAATCCTTTCGCCTCGTCCAAAAAAAACGCGCAAACGGCCAAAGCCGCCGCGCCGGATCCGGCGCCGGAGCCCGCTTCAGCCGCGGCGTCCTACGCGCCGCCGCCCCCACCCAATGTTCCCGGCACGACGATTGATAGCGTGGTGGCCAGCGTCGATGGCCAGCCGGTCACCACCGCCGATATCCAGAATTACGGCAACAAGAGCACGACGCCCGGCATGGCCCCGAAGTTCTCGGCCACTTCCGCCACTCCCAACGCGGTGCTGAAAGCGATCATCACCCAGAAGATGCTGGAAATCGAAGCGGAAAAGTTCGCCGGCAAGGTTGATGACGATGAGGTTGACCGTTATATCGCCAGCGTCGAGGCCCAGTCTCATATCAACGACGCGCAACTGCGCCAGGAGTTGCAAGCGCGCGGCATCAAATACGACGCCTTTCGCGCCAAGGTGCGCCGGCAAATCGAAGCGATGACGATGGTGAATCAAGAGGTGCGCCAGAAGATCGTCATTCCGGAAAGCGACATCGTCGCGTACTATAAGGCGCATCCCAACGAATTCATGGCTTCCAAAGAGCAGTTTCAGCTCGCCCAGATTCTGATCGCGGTCCCGCCGAACGCGTCGCCCGACCAGCGCGCGGCGCTGCGGAAAAAAGCGCACAAAGTCCATTCGCTGGTCGTCAAAAAAGGCGGCGATTTCGCGGCGCTGGCGATGGAATATTCCGACGATGACTCCAAGTCCAAAGGCGGCGAGCTCGGCTACTTCGCGCCCGACGAGCTGAACGACCAGATTCTCGCCGGAATCAAAAATCTCAACACCGGCCAGATTTCGCCCGTCATCCGCTCGAAGTACGGTTTTCATATTATCGAAGTCGAGAAGCATCAGCGGCCGGGACTCATCCCGCTCAGCGAAGTTCGCAACCAGATACGCGACAAACTGACGACCGATCGCGCCAAGGGAAAATTCCAGCAGTGGGTCGATACGGACCTGATCAAAGACCATTACGTCGAGACGCTTCAGTAACGGCGGCGGCCGCCGGGCAGGCGCCGCTGGTCGCGATCAGCATGGGCGACCCGGCGGGTATCGGTCCGGAAGTTATCCTGAAGGCGGCGGCCGCGATACGTCGTGCGGCCGATCGGCCGCGGCTGCTCGTGATTGGCGACCTTGGCGTGATGCAAGCGACGGCGGAACGTCTTGGCGGGTCGTATCCGCGGCTGTACGAATGGACGCCGGAGCCGTCCGCATCGGCCACCGGCGCCACCGCGGACGCCGCCACGCCGCCGCCGCGCGGCAATCGGCTCGCCGTTTTGAGCGTCGGCCGGCTCGCCGCGCGTGCCTATCGTCCCGGCCGGCCGACAGTCGCCGGCGCCGACGCCGCCTATCGCTATATCGTCGCCGGCGCGCGGATGGCGCTGGCGGGCGCCGTCGATGCGCTCGTCACCGCGCCAATCAGCAAGGAATGGCTGAATCGCGCCGGTCATAGCTTCAACGGCCATTCGGAACTACTCGCGGAACTCGCGAA